>CAYPHP010000295.1:0-5560 GCA_964410045.1 uncultured Acidobacteriota bacterium
TTCGACCGGCCGCTTCATCCGCAACATTCACCGCTGGGCCGCGCACGTGATGGTCCTGGCGGTGTTTCTGCATATGGCCCGGGTGTTCTACACCGCAAGCTACAAGAAGCCGCGCGAGTTCAACTGGCTCATCGGTCTGGCGCTGCTGGTGACTACGCTTGGGCTGAGCTTCACCGGCTACCTGCTGCCGTGGGACCAACTGGCTTACTGGGCCATCACCATCGGCTCGAACATTGCCAACTCACCTCGCGAACTGACCGACGCCGTCGGGATCACCGCGTGGTTCGATCCCGGCGTATTCCAGCGCAAGCTGCTGCTGGGCGCGAGCTACGTCGGCGAGGATGCGCTGATCCGCTTTTACGTCTTGCACGTTTTCGTGCTGCCGGTGGTGCTGGTGATGCTGGTGAGCGTGCACTTCTGGCGCATTCGCAAGGATGGCGGGCTGGCACGGCCTGAAGGTCCGTCCGGCGGACTGGCCGAATGGGGCGGTGAAAAGCGGCAGGTCTTCCAGCCCCTGGCCAGCAAGACCTACGGGCTGATGGCTGTGGTCAAGGGCCGCCGGCCGCCGGTCAACCGAGGGCCTGAAGGTACGCTGATGAGCTGGCCGCATCTGTTTTGGGCGGAGATGGCCGTCTTCGCTGTGACCATGGCGGTCTGCCTGATCCTGTCCTATTACTCCGACGCCCCGCTCAAGGAGCTGGCCAATCCCGCAATTCCCGAGAATCCCGCTAAGGCACCTTGGTATTTCCTGGGCTTGCAGGAGTTGGTTTCCTATTCCGCATTCATGGGCGGAATGGCCATCCCGATGAGCGTGTTGGTCGGATTGGCGCTGATTCCATTCCTCGACCGCAAACCCGGCGGTGAAGGGACTTGGTTCACAGCGGCCGGCGAGAAGCAGGTGGCGCTGCAGTCGCTGGTCTACGGCCTGGCTGTCGTCCTAGGCTTGTTGGCATTCACGGTGAATTACGGCTGGCTGCGCAACTGGTATCCCAGCATCCACCAGCTTTGGATCATCTTCATCAATCCTGGATCGCTGCTGGTGGCCCTCTATGCGGGCTGGTCGTTGTGGATTTTGAAGCGCCGCGATTCGGTGCGCCTCGCGGCGGTGGCCCTGTTCACTTGTTTCCTGGTGGGATTCACCGTGCTCACGTGGTTCGCCACCGTGCATCGCGGTCCGAATTGGCAATTCTACTGGTGGCCGTCGCAGTGGCCGGTGCACTGAGGTCGATATGAAGGATCCTTCTCGGATTTATCGCGTAACGTTGCTTCTCGCAAGCCTGGCCACCATCTTCTATCTGGGGGCTGCGGCGGTTCGCGAGAACTATCTCGCCGAATGGCAGAGCGTCCAGCGCCAGTATCGCGGCTACCTCGAAACCAAGGCCACCGATGATCGGGGCCGGCAACTGCTTCGCGAATATCGCGTGGAACTCAAACAGGTGGCCGTGCCGGCGTTGGGCGCTGTCGACCGCTGCGTAAGTTGCCATCCGGGCATCGACGATCCGCGCATGAAGGGTTTGCCAAATCCTTATGGCACGCACCCCGGCGACATCCTCGAGCATCATCCCGTGGACCGCTACGGGTGCACGGTCTGCCATCAGGGGCAGGGACAGGCCACCAACTTCCACGACGCCAAGGCTGAAGACGCCTTCTGGGACTATCCGCTGCTGGGCGCGGAGCATACCCAGTCGTCATGCTTGGCCTGCCACGACGCCGCGAAACTTCCCGACAAGCAGGTTGCCCTCCTCAGGGAAGGCATCCGTCTCTACCAGGCCAAGAGTTGCGGATCCTGTCACAAGCTGGAGGGGCGTGGCGGCACGCTGGGAACGGCACTCGATGACGAAGGCTCGAAGACCAAGCACCAGCTCATCATGGCCAACCTAAAGCCGCCGCACACCACCAGCCGCTGGCACGAACAGCATTTCCGCGACCCAGGTGCAGTGGTCGCCGGCAGTCAGATGAAGAATCAGAACCTGACTCCCCAAGAGATCAAGGCGCTTACCGTCTACATGCTGTCGCTTCGCCGCCGGGATGTTCCGGAAAGCTATCTGGCTCCCGACAAGATCGAGGAGAAGTACCGTGCCCTTCACCGTCCTGCACTCACCGGCGAGGAAGCTTACAAGCAGTATTGCTACGCCTGCCACGCCGACGGGACCTATGGGCGATGGGAGAAGACTTTCAAGCGTTTCGTGCCGGCAATCCGCGGACCTGGCCTTTTGAGCGCGGCCAGCACCGAGTACCTGGAAGCCAACATCGCCAAAGGCCGCCCGGGCACCCAGATGCCCAACTGGGAAGGTTTGCAGAAGGAAGAGATCTCCGCATTGGTGCAATACCTCCGTGGTTCCTCCCCGGCGCCCGACACCCGATACCCGACACCCGCTCCAGGTTCCGCCGGAACCGGAGCAACTCTGTTCGCTGCCAACTGTGCCGGCTGCCACGGCGCCGCAGCTCGCGGCGGCATTGCCCCGGACCTGGCCAACACTACTTTCCAACAGTCGGCGAGCGACGCTTTCATCGCCGTCACCATCCGCAGTGGACGCAAAGGAACCGCCATGCCTGCGTTTCAACGCCCTGGCACTACCGGTTTGAGCGATCAAGACATCGGTAACGTCATCGCCTTCCTCCGCACTTTCGCCCCGGCTCCTTCGGCCGCCCGAGGTGTCCAATGAAACGTCGCGACTTCCTGCACAGCGGCCTTCTGGCAGCAGCAGCCTCCCTGGCCGGCTGCAAACGTACCGACAAACCGGCTCTGACCGCGTTCACCGGCGACTTCGATCCGTTGCGCACCTATCCCTATCGCGGATGGGAGGATTTCTACCGCAAGGTCTGGACCTGGGACAAAGTGGTCCGCTCCACACACTCCGCGAACTGCACCGGATCGTGTTCCTGGAAGGTCTACGTCCGCAATGGCGTCATGGTCCGCGAAGAACAGGCCGCCGACTACCCGCGCATCAACAGCGATCTTCCTGACTACAACCCGCGCGGTTGCCAGAAGGGTGGATGCTTCGTCGAGTATGTCTACTCGCCGCAGCGCCTGCGTTATCCGCTGGTCCGCACCGGCAAGCGCGGCGAAGGCAAGTGGAAACGGGCTACGTGGGACGAAGCGCTCGAGTTGATCGCCGGCAAGCTGCTCGACAACGTCTACCAGCACGGTCCGGACACCAACACCTTCTTCAGCGTGATTCCGGCGATGAGTCCGGTGAGCTTCTGCGCCGGCTCGCGGCTGGCGAATTACATGGGCGGAGTCATGCTTTCGTTCTACGACTGGTACTGCGACTTGCCGCCGGGCCAGCCGCTGACGTGGGGGGTGCAGACCGAGGCCTGTGAGTGCGCCGATTGGTTCAACGCCAAGTACATCGTGTTGTGGGGCTCGAACATCTCACAGACCCGCATCCCTGACGCGCACTTCGCCTACGAAGCCCGCTACAACGGGGCCAAGATCGTGGCCATCTCTCCAGACTTCAACTCCAGTTGCATGCACGCGGATCTGTACATGCAAATCCAGCCGGGAACTGACGGTGCGCTGGCTTTGGGCGCGGCCAAAATCCTGGTGGACGAGGACCTCATCGACCATCCTTATGTTAAGGAGCAGACCGACCTGCCGCTCCTGGTGATCAAGGACAGCAAGCGATTCCTGCGCAAGACTGACCTGGACGGGACCCCGCCTCCACCGCCGCCACAGCCCGGCCAGCCCGCGCCGAAGTCCGCTGCGGACGTCTTCTACTTCTGGGACGCCAAGCAGAACAAGCCCGTCGCTGCGCCGGGATCCATGGGTTCGGAAACCCACTCCTTGAAACTCGACGGCGCCGATCCCGCGCTCAGCGGCACGTGGACCGTCAAGCTCGCAGGCGGGAAGCAGGTGGAAGTCACTACCGTCTTTGACGCACTAAAGGACGTGCTCAAGGACTACCCGCTGGAGAAAGTAGCTAAGATCACCGGGCTGCCGGCCGCCGAAATCCAGGCCTTTGCCAGGGAGATGGGCAAGCGCAAGCCGGCCATGATCATTCACGGCGCAGGAACCAACCACTGGTTCCACAACGACCTGATCAACCGGGCCATGATCCTGCTGGTGGCTCTCACCGGCAACGTCGGCAAGAACGGCGGTGGATTCAATCACTACGTGGGTCAGGAACGCATCTGGCCGGAACACGGCTTCTTCGCTCTGGCTTTCCCGGAGGGCCGTCCGAAACAGCGTTTCCAGAACACCACCTTGTGGACCTATGTACATTCCGCGAGCAAAGACCCGCACGTCTACGGCGGCAAACCCATCGAGTGGTACATCAACGAATCGGTGAAGAACGGCTGGATGCCGCTGTGGCCCAAGCGCACTCCCGCGGAACTGGAGAAAGGCGTCAAGAACGGGCGCAAGCCGCGCGCTTTGATCGTCTGGCGCGCCAACTACCTGAACCAAGCCAAGGGCAACGAGATCGTCGAACGCTCGCTGTGGCAGGACCTGGACTTGATCGTGGACATCAACTACCGCATGGATACCACCGCGCTCTATTCCGACGTGGTCCTTCCAGCCGCCAGCTACTACGAGAAAGTGGACCTGAATTCCACCGACTGCCATAGCTACATCCATCCCTTCGGCAAGGCCTGTGAGCCGCTGTTCGAGAGCAAGACCGATTGGGACATCTTCCGAGCGCTTGCGGAAAAGATCTCTGACGTCGCGCGGCGCAGGGGTCTAAAACCGTTTCACGATGAGCAGTTCAAATGGGATCGCGATTTCACACAGCTCGCCAAGCATTGGACCGGCGGCGACAAGATCCGCACTGACGAACAGGCCGCCGACTTTATCCTGGCCAACGCCAAGGAGACCGCGGGCATGACCTACCAGGGTCTGCAGTCGGGTCCCAAGCGATTCGTGGCCACCGATGAAGAGGCCTGGAACAGTGACATCGAATCGGGCCGCGCTTACACGCCGTTCACTCACCAAGTGGAGAAGAAGCGGCCGTGGCGCACCCTGACCGGCCGCCAGCAGTTCTACATCGACCATCCCTGGTTCATCGAGCTAGGCGAGACGCTCCCAATTGCCAAGGACCCGGTACCGGAAAAGTATCCGCTCTACTGGAACACGCCGCATGGGCGCTGGTCGATCCACTCCACGTGGCGCGATCATCGGGCCATGCTCCGCCTGCAGCGCGGCCTGCCGATCGTCTACATGCATCCCGACGACGCCCGCAAGCGCGGTTTGGCGGACAACGACTGGGTAAAGATCCACAACGAGATCGGACACTGCATCTGCAAGATGCAGATCCTGCCGGGTGAAAAACCCGGACGGGTGACCATGTACCACGGCTGGGAGAAGTACCTGGGATTCCAGCAGGGCGGCTGGCAGTCGCTTACCTCTATCAAGATCAAGCCGACTCAGTTGATCGGCAAGTACGGCCACGTGAACTTCCGCCTCAACTACTGGGGCCCCACCGGAAACAATCGGGACATCAAGGTGGAAGTGGAGAAGGCCCATGTCTAGACATCAATACTCCATGGTGATGGACCTGAACAAATGTCTGGGCTGCCAGACCTGCACCATCGCCTGCAAGAAGCTGTGGACCGATCGCGA
>CAYPHP010000296.1:0-5544 GCA_964410045.1 uncultured Acidobacteriota bacterium
TCATCGTCCGCGGGGATCACGCCCTCGAAGACGTACGCGCGGTCGAACAGGATCAGTTCGCGCAGACTGAGCGCCACCATCAGGAACGCGAAGCGGATGGCGCGTTCGGGGTCGGAGTGGCGGATCTGGTCGCGCCACATGAGGAACGTGTCCACCATCTGCTGGAAGCTCTTCTCTTCCGAGCGGCGGGCCTTGCGGATGAAGTCCACTTCCCAATGCGCGATGGAGTATTCCACTGCGGCGCGGCTGAGACCGGCGCCGGCGCGGTAGCCGCGGATCATGCCCTCGATCACGTTGCGAGAAAACTTGACGATGCCGATGGGCCGGACCGTCTCGGGGTCAAACGCCGTTGTGGTAGCCGCGGAACTGCGCTCGGTCAGGCGCTGGAACACGGCGCGCATCAGGGCGTCCTTGTCGCGGAAGCGCCGGTAGACGTTGGCCGGAGAGATGCCGGCCCGGCGGGCGATCCGCGGCAGGGTGGCCCCTTCGAGGCCGTGCTTGGCCAGGACCGCTTCGGCGGCCTCCAGCATCCGCTCCAGCGACTGGCGGCTACGTTCCTGGCTGGGAGGCGGCGGGGGCCGTCGGGGCATCGGCTTCATCTTACCTCTTGACATAATGTGAATCTCGTTTTACATTCATTAAACCAATGTAAATGTTGTTTCACATTTTGTCAAGGAGGGCGTGATGCGCAAGAGACCCCTGGGAATCACGATTCTGGCGGTGCTGTCCGGCGTGGGTGTGGCGCAGTACGCCGTGCTGGCCGCGCTGGCCGTGTTCGACCGCGCCACGCTGGACGGCCTGCTGCGCGCCATGAGCCCGTCGGGCGCGGGACCGGAGCAGCTCCATAACGCCATGGGCGCCTGGCTGCCAGTCTACTACCTGGCGATGACCGGCCTGAGCGGAGTCATGACCCTGGGTTTCTGGCGGCTGTGGAACTGGGTGCGTATGGTGATCCTGGCGATGATGGCGATCTCAGTCGTGCTGATGCTGGGCGAACTGCCGGGCTTGCTCGCCGCGCCGACCGCAAATGCCATCGGTCTGACGCTGCTGCGCCTGGGGCTCTGCGTTCTGTGGGCCTGGTACCTGCTCCGCCGTCCTGTGCGCGAGGCCTTTCGTCCGACTATGAACTGGGCCGCCCGATGACTGAACCCTGCTATCTCCGCACCCAGCGAAGCGCAGCGTTCGCGACCTTCTTCGAGCGCGTCTACGGCAAGAACTTGAATCAATACGGGACCGCGGACATGGAGCAAATCCAGCTTCTGATCGACGCCCTGCGGCTCAAGCCCGGCGAGGAAGTTCTGGACGCCGGATGCGGAACCGGGGAGACCACGGAATACCTCGCCGCTGTGACCGGCGCGCGATTCACCGGAATCGACACGGCCGAGCGCGCCATCGCCAA
This sequence comes from uncultured Acidobacteriota bacterium, assembly GCA_964410045.1. Taxonomy (GTDB): domain Bacteria; phylum Acidobacteriota; class Terriglobia; order JAJPHL01; family JAJPHL01; genus CAYPHP01. Next base: position 1,400 of record CAYPHP010000296.1, read on the forward strand.
CGCCCAGGAACGGACCCGAGGCAACGCCTTGGTGGTCTTCCGCCGCGGTGACATGAATGCGCTGGACCCCGAACTCGGCACCTTCGATGCCGTGGTAGCCATCGAGTCGCTCTACTTCGCCAAGGACCTGGCGGCCACCTTCACCCAGATGAAGAGCCTGCTGCGCCCGGGCGGACGGATGGGCCTGTTCTACACCCAGGTCCTCAGGCCCGACGATCCGGTAGAGATGCTGGCTGCCGGCGAGACGAAAGTCGCTCGCGCGCTCAAGGCCGCCGGCCTGACGTTCGAGACTCACGACCTCTCGGAGAGCGACCGCCGGTTCTGGACCCGATCGGAGGCGGCGGTGACGGAATTGGGCGCGCAGTTCGAGGCGGAAGGGATCAGCGATTTGTCGAATGGCCGGGCAGGAGAAGGCAAAGCTCTCCTAGACCTTGCCGAGCAAGGCCGGGCTCGCCGCTATCTCTATTGTGTGCGTGGTCCGGCTACTTCTTGAGAGTCCGGATGTAAGCGATCACGTTGGCGACTTCGGTGTCGCTCATCGCCACCGGCTTCATCTTGCCGTTGCCGGCGGTGATGTCCTTTTTCAGGGCCGCATCGTCCTTAGCTTGCACATCTTTGTCGCCCAGGTGCTTCAGAGTCACCTTGAGCATCTTGGCGATCGTGTCTTTGCCCTCGCCGGCCGCGCCGTGGCAGCTCGCACACTTGCTGGCGAAGAGCGTCTTGCCTGCCGCGGCGTCACCCTTAGCCGCAGCAGCCGCTGGAATCGACAACACCAGACATACAACCAGGAAAGCACCGAGTAAAGTCCGCATGAAACCTCCAACCTAATAGTAACAGGGGAGTCCCTGGCTGCGTCAATGCGCTATCGATTGGCCAGACAGGTGAACCAAGCGGCGCGATCCTGCGGCGCGGCGGACCGCGGCTTCAAGCTGCGACTTGTCGAAGGGCAATGGCACGCAGGCGAACGCACCCTTTTGCATGGCGTCGAGGCAGTGGTCGAAATCCGGGCAGGGGCACAACAGGATGGTCGGCGGAAAATCGTTAGCCCAGGAAAGCATCTGCCACGGCCGGGTATAAGTGGCGTCGGGAAGCGCCACCACTACGTCCACCGACGCCGTACCGACGGCATTCAACAGTTGATCGAGGGACTCCACGGGCCGGACCTGGCACCCCATGGCCTGCAGGTCCGCGGAGACTTCGGCGACCTGATCCTTGCGGCGGGTCCACAACGCAACGCGTACTGGTTTCTCGCCCACGAAGTTAGGAATCCTACGGACGTTGTCAAAGCACCCCTTCGGCCAATCCACTAACTCTTTCACGCGATACAACTTGCGGTCCACGACGTGCCTTCGGCCCCTTAAGGCATGGGTCTTTTTCCCTTGCCGGGAAGGCCGGGCTGGGGAAAAACACGCTGAGCATGACCCGGCGCCATCGGCCTGAGTGTCCAATAACTCAACACCTTTCCCCTTGACGGGCAAAGACTTAAGGTGCTCGGTCGGGCACCCGGGGGAATTGGCGACTCGCGTGCCCTCTTTTCTCTCCGGAGGGCCCCACGGATGACCGATCACGCCAAAAACAAAGGAAGAGCAATCTGGCTCTGGCTGAGTTCCATCCGGGTGGGCATCGTCCTGCTGATCCTGCTGGGGATCGCCGCTGCGCTGGGCACATTCGTTCTGCAACGCCCCCTGACCGACCCGGAGAAGATGGAGCGCGCTTACGCCCCCGATACCCTTCGCCTGCTGGACACTCTGGGCCTGACCGACGTGTTCCACACCTGGTGGTTCGCCGCTCTGCTGGCGCTGCTGGGTATCAATATTGTTTCCGCGTCGCTGGACCGCCTTCCGCTGGCCTGGCACTACGTGATGCGGCCCTATCCGCGACCCGCGCCGCACTTCCAGATGGCGTTGCCGGTGCAGAAGTCGATTCCCGTCCGCAACATGGAGGAAGGAATCACCGCGGCCGAGGGGGTTTTCCGCCGCCATGGATTGCATCCGCGGCGCGTGGGCCAGAATGGCAGCACCTCGCTCTACGCCGAGCGCAACCGCTTCGCGCGCCTTTCGGCTTACGTGGTGCATCTGAGCCTGCTGCTGCTGTTTGGCGGCGGCATCGTCGACGCCCTGGTCGGCTATCGCGGATTCGTGACCCTGGAACCGGGCCGCCAGGTCAAAGAGATAACGCTTCGCAGCGGCGGCGTCAAACCTCTGCCGTTCGCCCTGCGCTGCGACGGCGCAGGCCAAGAGAATTACCCTGACGGCACACCCAAGCGCTGGTGGTCGAAGTTGGCGGTGGTTCAAGACGGTCTGGATGTCGAAACCAAAGAGATTGAGGTCAACAAGCCGCTGGTGGCCCAAGGCATCCGGTTCTACCAGTCCAGCTACGGGATGACCGGTCACGTCGGAGCTATCGAGTTGACCGCCACCAATCCCGCCGATCCAGCCTTCGCCAAGAACCTGGTGGTTCGTCCCGGTGAGGCGGTGATCCTGGACAACGAACACAAAGTCCGTCTCGTCAGCTTCGTTCCCGACTTCGTGAAGAATGGCGACCGCATCGAGACGCGCTCCGACCGTCCGAACAATCCCGCGATCCAGCTGGCGGTGGAGGGTCCCGCCGGCGCCGTGGACCACCTGTGGATCTTCCCGTACTTCCCGGACATGTCGAACAGCGAACACGCGCCCTACAAGTTCGCGGTCCGCGACCTGCAGATGGGCTACTACACCGGATTGCAGGTCTCCTACGAGCCGGGTCAGTGGGCAGTGTGGGTGGGAAGCGTGTTTCTCGCTCTGGGATTGATGGTGGCGTTCTATTTCATCCCGATGCGCTTCTGGGCCGTGCCGGTGGACGACAGCCGTGGGCGGCTGTCGCTGTGGCTGGGCGCCGCATCCACCAAGAATCGCGAGGATCTTGAGGCCCGTTTCCAGCGCCTGGCCGAGGATGTGGAGAAGGAACTGCAATCAGAAACCAAACGCGAGCGGCCCGGATCCAAAGTGATCCGGATGCCCAACTCCGCTTGAACTTGAAGGGGAAAAAGGTATGACTCGCAACGAGGTAATCCGCAATCGACGGCCAGGAGGCGAAGCAGCCCTGGCCTTGGAAGCTCCGGCCGGAGGCCACCTGCTGCTGGCTTTGGTGGGACTGAGCATGGCCGTCCTGCTGATCACCGCCCTGATGGGGGCGGCCAAGCAGGGCGGCCTGCTTACGGAAGCCAACTTCCTGACCGTGGCCTTGATCCTGTACGGCGGAGCGACCGCGCTGTACGTGGCCTTCGCCGTCACCGGCACGTCGCGCTACGTGACCTTTGCGTCGCTGGCCACCTGGATCGGCTTCGCGGCCAGCACCATGGCCGTCGCCCATCGCTGGGCGGAAGCCGGCCGCCCGCCGTTCGCCAACATCTATGAGATGTTGCTGAGCTTCGTCTGGACCCTGGGCGCGTTGACCCTGTTCGTCGAGAAGCGTTACGACGTCAGGGTGATCGGCACGGTCACGCTGCCGCTGGCCGTGGTCAGCGTGCTGCTGATGCAGGTGATGCCCTCGGGCGTGCAACCGCTGGTCCCGGCGCTGCAGTCGGTGTGGCTGCACATCCACGTTTCCCTGGCCATGCTTTCCTACGCCGGATGCGCGATCAGTTTCGCGCTGGCCATGATGTTCCTGGTCCAGGACCGCATGAAGACGGAGAGCTTTCTGGCCTGGACCAGCGCCTTGATCGGCGCGGTCTACATCAGCGCGCTGGCCACGCGTTTCGATCCCAGCGGCGGTCTGCGGGTGACCGCTTGGGACGCCGCCGAGGGTCATCAAATCTTCTTTGCCGAGCGCACTCCCCTGCTGGTGGTAATCCCCAGTCTTGGCTGGCTGTTCTTCGTGGTGCTGCTGGTGGTGCTGGCTCCGCTGGGCTTGTACCTGTGGTCGCGAACTTCCGAGCAGCCCGAACCGGTGATCGCCTGGGCCAACCGCTTGTTCTTTGTCGGCGCGCTGCTGCAGATCATCGCGTGCGGCGTGTTCCTGCTGCGGGTGAAGGAAGGCGTCTACTCTTCGGTGCAACCGGTCGACGTGAACAACGGGCTGTTCCCGACGCACCTTTCCGCCAGTCCGTTCCTGCTGGCCGGAACCGCCGGCGCGCTGTTCGCTGCCCTGCTCTACCTGATGCTGAG
>CAYPHP010000297.1:0-5520 GCA_964410045.1 uncultured Acidobacteriota bacterium
CAAGCATCGTAAGATCGGGCTGCTGGTGGGCAAGCGGACTTGGGGCGGATTGGTGCACACCGCGGATACACCACCGTTTGTTGACGGCGGGTCGATGATCGCGCCGCGCGGCGCATTTTTCACGCGCGACGGCAAATGGGCGGTGGAGAACGAAGGCACCGGACCCGACATCGACGTCGAGAACTGGCCGAAGGACGTGATCGCCGGGCACGATCCGCAACTGGAACGCGCCGTCACCGAAGCGATGCGCATGTTGAAGGAGAAGCCGGTGAACCGCATGTCGACCGAGCCGCCTCCGCCGACGTGGGGTCAGCGGAAGGCAGGTCAGTAAGGGCACGGGCTAAGGCGTCATTCGCAGTTCGTTCTTAGCTGAAGACGGATAGCCACGGTGACCGCTCTGGAGGCAAAGACCCGCTTCGGCGAACTGTTGAATCGTGTCGCGCGAGGAGAAGAGGTTGTGATCACTCGGCACCAGAAACCGGTTGCTCGCATCGTCCCGGAAGAGCGGCGACCACAGGCCGCGATTCGCAGGGTCGCTGACGAGCTTGCGGCGCTCCGTTGCCGGATGGCCCAACGCCGAGGCTTCCGCCCTCTCAGCCGGAAGGAAATCAAAAAAGCCATTGCCGATGGCCGCTGTTGAGGGTTTCGAGGTAGAATGCGCCACCGGCCTCGGTGACTGTGGGCTTGCCGACGGCCTATTGTGCTGAAGCGATCTCCGACTTGGCCAACGACCACGGCCTGAAAGTGTACGATGCCGTCTATCTTGAACTGGCCATCCGCAGGCGCCTTCCGCTAGCGTCGCTTGACGCCGCGCTGAACCGGGCAGCCGAGCTATCCGGCGTCAAGACTCTGCTGTGACCGCGGCGTTGCTCTCCCTACTGACAGCGCAAGACCGCAATCGGCGGGACGCGCATGGCGCGGATCGCCGGAGCCAAACCGGCCGCCAGCGCAACTACGGCCAAACCCAACCCGGCGGCAGCAAGGATTGCCCAGTCGAGTTGCAGCAATCCAAACAGGCGGCTGGACAAGACTTGGCCCAATTCCAACGCTGCCGGCATTCCGAGAGCCAATCAGATGCATGCCAGTTTCACGGCTTGTCCCAGGACCAGTTTCCATACGTCGGCAGGGCGCGCTCCCAGCGCCAGACGCACTCCGAACTCGTGGGTGCGCTGCTCCACCGAATAGGCCAGCGTGCCGTAGATCCCGACCGACGCCAGTAACAGCGCTACGACTCCAAAGACCATCATCAGCATCCCGATCACTCGGACCGGCGTGAGGTCTTCGACCACCGCTGCTTCGAGCGTCTTCACGGATTCCAGCGGAACGCCCGGGTCGGCCTGGTGCAGCAGCGTCCGCAACGGCGTGGCCAATGCCAGCGCACTACCGGCTGTCCGGACGGTCAAGAACATGCTAAGAGAGGCTGACTGCGGATACGGCAGGTACACCGTCGGCCGCGGCTGCGGATCGAACCAGTTCTGCCTCACGTCCCCCACAACCCCGACCACGGTCACCCAAGGAGCGTTGGAATCCGCCAGCCCTAGTTTCATCCGCGCCTGCAGCGGACTCTGCCGCGGCCAATAGCGCTGGGCCAAGCTGCGGCTGATCACCGCCACGCCCACCGACGCCGAAGTGTCGCGCATCTCGATGGCGCGCCCCTCGACCAGCGGAATGCGTAACGCCTCGAAGTATCCAGCGCCGGCAATCTGCACGTCCACCTGCGGCGTGTCGACCACCGAGATCGACGGACGGCCTTCCAGGTTCATGGGCAGGCGTGGATTCGGCACATTGCTTACCGGACGGTTGCGGATCGCACCGGCAAACTGGACTCCCGGCAGCTTGCGCGTTTCCTCGAGGATGCGGTCGTAGAAACGAGTCATGTCGGCGGCGGCCGGATAGCGGGATTCCGGGAGCGCCAATTGCAGGGTCAGGACCCCGCCCGGATCGAGCGCGCGATAGCTGTCCAGCGTTTGCCAGAAGCCTTGAATCAGCAACCCGGCGCCGGCCAGGAGCACCGCTGACAAGCTGACCTCGGCCACGATCAGCGAGCGGAGCAGGCGTTGTCCTTGGCGGCCCGGCGCATCCCAACCTTCCCGCAACGCGTCGACGGCGTGGGTGCGGGTTGCCTGACGGCCGGCCGCCAAACCGAATCCGAGTCCGGCAAGCAACGTGATCCCTACTGCGAAACTGAGCACCGTGGGGTCGACGCGGATGCTGTCCCAACCGGCCACCCATTTGGAGACGTCCGGAGGGATCCCGTTGCGAATCAGGTCGACGCCCCAGAAGGCCAGCAGCAGTCCCAGAGCGCCGGCCAGCACCGCGAGCAGCAGAGCTTCAGCCAGCAGCAAGCGGACCAGCCGGGCGCCGCCGGCGCCCAGCGCCTGGCGCACCGCGATCTCTTTGCGTCGGGCAATCCCGCGAGCGAAGAACAAGCTGCCGACGTTAGCGCACGAAAGCAGAAGCACGAAGATCGCCGCACCCTGCATCAGGAGAAACATCGGTGCGGTGAATTCGTACTGTTCTTGACGCAAGGGAAAAATGGAGAAGGTGCGGCCTCGGTTGGTCTGCGGATAGCGCTCGCCCAGGCGTGCGCTCAGCGCTGCCAGTTCTTCACTGGCCTCAGGCAATGTTGAGCCGCCGCGCAGCCGGCCCACCACGCGGACCGTCTGCGCCGTGCGTTCCTGACGCAACTGCGGGGTCAGCTCCATCGGCGTCCAAACCTCCACCGCGGGCGGATAGACCACCGCTTTGGCCAAGATCCCCACCACCGTGAACGAGCGCCCGTCGATCTGCAGGACGCGGCCGAGGGTGCCAGGCTCGCCTCCCATCCTCTGACGCCAAAACGTATCGCTGACCACGGCGACCTGTCCGCGCCCTGGTTGGTCTTCTTCCGGGGTGAAGACGCGCCCGAGCGCCACCGGCGCACCCAACGTCTGGAAGAAATCAGCGGTGACTTCAGTGCCTACGATGCGGACCGGCTCGTCGCTTCCGGCCAGCGTCATCTTGCGAGTGCGGTAGGCGGCCAGTTGTTCGAAAACGCGATTGTTACTCCGCAGGTCCAGAAAGTCCGCTACCGCCAACGGGTAGCGCTGCTGAACCCCTTCCTGCGGTCCGCCGTCCCGGACCAGCATGAGCCGGTCCAGGGCGGCAAAGGGATAGGGCCGTAGCAGCAGCGCGTTCACCGTGCTGAAGACCGCGGTGTTGGCGGCAATTCCCAGGGCCAGGGTGACCGCAGCGGCAGCAGTGAACAGAGGCCGGCGTACCAGCAGGCGAAGGCTATGGCGGAGATCGTGGAATCGCACGTTCGTCCCTCCAAAGTACAGGCTTCTCCCAAATTGACGGCGGCCGCGAGGATTAGTTAAGGGAATTCAGCGGTGTTGAAAGAACAAGAGCCCGGGAACCCATCCTAGGGTCCCGGGCTCAGAAGTGCAGATTACAGTCTTACAGGATCAGGCTGAAGGGGTACGGTCCTCTTCCTTGTTCTCCTTGATGCGAAGGAACTCGTACCGGTCAATGGTGGCAGCAACTCCGATTTGACCGCTACCTCCGCGGTCCACTCGAACCACCTTTCCAATGCAGCGGATCTGTACAGGCCCGGTCATGGTAATCTCAGTGGGAAGAGTGATCACGAACTCGAGCTTGACTCCTGCTTGCGGAGCTTCTTCCACTTCGAAATACACGCCGCCGGAACTGACATCCCGAGTTCTTACGGCTTCCTCTGCGCCCTCGGTCCGTGCCATAAGCATGGGCAAGGTCATCGGAAACCTGTGCGCGCGTCGTTTCTCAACCACGGTCGTATACACTCCTACCAGTTTCAAGTGATGACTAAGGTAGTGTAAACAGGCAAGAAAGCCAAGGCAATAGATCTGAAGGCCCATTGTAGGGTTAGTACCCTCACCGGTTCGTAAGTCCCTGGGCCCTCGGGTGATAGAATCCCATTACGAGGACGTAGACGCCATGGAAAGTCCTGTGATTCTCAGCGCAGTTCGCACTCCCGTGGGCAGATTTCAGGGAGGATTAGCCCCATTGACCGCGCCCCAACTGGGCGCGATCGTAGTTCGGGAAGCGGTGGCCAGGGCCGACGTCGATCCCGCGCTGGTGGATGAGGCCATCATGGGCAACGTGGTGGGCGCGGGGTTAGGGCAGAATCCCGCTCGCCAAGCAGCACTCGGCGGTGGACTTCCCAACGCTGTAGCCGCCATGACCATTAACAAGGTCTGCGGATCGGGGTTGAAATCCGTGGCCTTGGCCGCGCAAGCCATCCAGGTGGGAGAAGCCGGGATCGTGGTGGCCGGCGGGATGGAATCCATGTCCAACTGTCCTTACCTGCTGCCGCAAGCCCGCACAGGATTGCGTCTGGGGCACGCCAAGCTGCTCGACTCCATGATCCACGACGGCCTATGGGAGGCGTACAACGACTGTCACATGGGCCACACCGGCGAGGTGGTTTCCGAGAAGTACCACATCAGCCGCGACGAGCAAGACGAGTTCGCCCTCAACAGCCATCGCAAGGCAGTTGCGGCGATGAAAGCGTGTCGCTTCCAGAGCCAGATTGTTCCCGTCGACGTTCCCCAACCAAAAGGGCAGACGTTGCGCTTGGAGAAGGACGAAGGACCGCGCGAGGATGCATCGATCGAGGCGCTGCGAAAACTCAAGCCAGCGTTCAAGAAGGACGGCACGGTGACCGCGGGCAACGCCCCCGGCACGAATGACGGCGCCGCTGCAGTTGTGGTGACGTCCGCTGCGAATGCGACGCGTCTGGGCCGTGCGCCGCTGGCTCGGATAGCCGGCCAAGCCACCAGCGGCATTGAACCGATGTTGGTGATGATGGCCCCGGTGCAGGCGGTCGAGAAACTGCTCGCCAAACTCGGATGGAATCGCGACCAAGTGGATCTTTACGAGCTGAACGAAGCCTTCTCCGTGCAAGCCATCGCCGTGATTCGCGAACTGCGTCTGGATCCCAACAAGGTCAACGTGAACGGCGGGGCCGTGGCGCTGGGTCATCCCATCGGCGCCAGTGGCGCTCGCATCTTGGTGACCTTGCTGCACGAGATGATCGCGCGCGACGCGAAGCGAGGCATCGCGGCGCTCTGCCTCGGCGGAGGGAATGCTGTGGCGCTGGCGGTGGAACGATAGCCTACCGGACCTTCACGATGAAGTACGTGAAGGAGCCCTCGATCTTCTGGAACCAGTGCGGAGTCCCAGCGGGGATGTTGATCACGTCCCCTTTCGAGAGTTGACGGGACTGCCCGCCTTCGATTGATGTTCCGCGTATCTCGCCGGGCGCAGTGACTTTGCCGCCAACCACTTTGCCTCCAGTCACGAACGTGCCCTTCCCGTCGATGACGTAGAACACGTCCGACTCCTTCTCGTGGACTTCGGGTTGGCCGGCTGTGGTGCGATGGTAAGCCATGACTCCGTAGCGCTCCATGTTGATCATCGCGGCCGGCGGGCTTTTCATCATCGCGGCCGACACGTCTTTGGCCGGCACATACTGCACGGAGTCGGGTGAGGCGGCCATCA
>CAYPHP010000298.1:0-628 GCA_964410045.1 uncultured Acidobacteriota bacterium
CCAGCCTGACCATCACCGGGCTGAGCGGCGTGGCCGGATTCGGTACTTATGACGACTTCAACCGCAACCACAATTTCTACGACAACGTTTCCAAGATCTGGGGCAAGCACACCATCAAGATGGGCTTCACCCTGAACCATTACCAGAAGACGGAGAACGCCGGCGGCAACAATACCGGCACCTTCACTTTCGCCAACACCCCGCGGCCGACGGGCACGGCAGCCGAGTCGCAAGCTTGGGCCAACTTCCTACTGGGCAACGCTTCCGCCTTTACGCAGGCGTCTCTGGACCTGACCCCGGACATCCGGGCTTGGGGATGGGAAGCCTACGTTCAGGACGACTTCCGCTTCAGCCCGACGCTGACCTTCAACTTCGGACTGCGCTATTCCCAGTTCCGCCAGCCTTGGGATGAGAAGAACATGCTGACCAACTTCGATCCCACGGTGTGGAAAGCCTCCAGCGCCCCACAAGTTGATGCGGTCACGGGCAACCTGATCCCCAACACCGGCGACCAGCACCGCGTTAACGGAGAGCGATCATGACCGACACCAGCACACCCACCGTGCACACCGGCCCGCGACGGCGGCTCCTGATCATCATCGGCGGCGTGGTAGTCGCCGCAGCGGCC
>CAYPHP010000298.1:638-5511 GCA_964410045.1 uncultured Acidobacteriota bacterium
ACACCGGCGACCGGCAGAACGGGATCATTATCAACGGAGGAAACTCCCCCTACGGGCGCAAGGTCTCGAATGAAGACAACGTCAACTTCGCTCCCCGGGTAGGCTTGAGCTGGGATCCGTTCGGCAAGGGCAAGACTGCCGTGCGGACCGGCTATGGCCTGGCCTACGATGTCCCGTTGTACGGAATCTTCGAGCAGAACATCTTCACCAACCTGCCCTTCGTGCAGAGCGTGAACATCAGCAACACGCGTCTGGAAAACCCCTCCGCCGGAACTCCGGTGATCTCTGCCGCGCCGGTTACGGTCCGCGGTACGCCCTCGAAGTTCACCCAGCCCTACGTTCAGCAATGGAGCTTGGGCGTGCAGCATGAAGTGATGAGTAACCTGGTGGCTGACGTGAGCTACGTCGGCAGCCGGGGCGTACACCTGCTCGGGATTGTGGATCTGAACCTGCTGCCTCCGGGCTTCGCTTACGCAGCAGGCGTGCTTCCGGCGGGTACCGCGGTCACCGCGGCAAACACGGTTCGGCTGAACGCCATCCGTCCCTTCCGGGGCTATGCAGCCGTCAACCAGCTCCAGACCTGGTTCAATTCCAACTACCACTCGATGCAGGTGAGCATTCAGAAACGCTGGGCGGGCGACAACCTGTTCAACGTGGCCTACACCTGGTCCAAGAACATGACCGACAACCAGTCGGACCGTTCCAACGCTCCGCAGAATCCCTACAACCGTCAGGCTGAGTACAGCCTGGCATCGTTCGATCGGCGCCATGTGCTGACCTTCAACTACGTCTACAACCTGCCGTGGTTCAAGTCGCAGCAGGGCTTTGCCGGACACGTGTTGGGTGGCTGGCAGCTCTCCGGGATCACCACCTTCAATACCGGGCTACCGCTGACCGTCACCACGACGGGCGTGGATCCGGGAGCGATTGGTTTCCTGGGCGCCAGTGCTTCCGGTGGACGTCCGGACCTGGTCGGCGATCCTAACAAGGGGGCGCCGGGCACGGTGGAGCAATGGTTCAACACCAGCGCCTTCGCCCTGGTTCCCGCCGGCGTGGTCCGGCCCGGCAACGCCGGGCGCGGTACCTTGCTGGGACCTGGTTACAGCCGTTGGGATATCTCGGTGTTCAAGAACATCAAGGTCACCGAACAGGTGAAGCTGCAGTTCCGCACCGAGACGTTCAACATCTTCAATCACACGAATTTCACGGCGCTCAACACCACGTTTGGAGCGGCGGCGTTCGGCCAAGTCACGGCCGCCCGCGATCCGCGCATCATCCAGCTTGGATTGAAGTTGAATTTCTAAATCGCGAGAGGAGGCTGGAGGACTTTCTTCCTCCAGCCTCCAACCTACATTCCTCGCCGGCGCCGTTCATGGACGGCGTTGAACTGCGCCCCCAGCATCACAATCGCCGCCAGCAGGTACATCCACACCATCAGCGCGACTGCCGTGCCAAGTCCGCCGTAGAGGCCGGTGTACTGGGCGACGTTCTGGACGTACCAGCCGAACACCGCCGTGGTGGCCACCCAGGCCAGCGTGGCCAGCAGCGCGCCTGGAAAGACCCAGTGGAAGCGCTCCTCGCGGTTTGGGCCCACGTAATAGATGATCGAGAGCACCACCGTTCCCGTGGTGATCGCCACTAACCAGCGCCCGGCTGCCCACGCTGCAGATACCAGGGTCGGCGCGCCGACCTCGCCTACCAGCCAATCCTGAACCTGGGCGCCGAAGACCACCAGGGCCGTCGCCGCCAGCAGGGGCGTCCCGGCCAAGAACACCAGCGCCGTGGCTACCAACTCTTCCTTCCAGAACGACCACTGCGTCCGAATCCGGTATGCCGCACGGAATCCCTGCATGAACGAACTCATCACGCCGGTGGAGGCCAGCAGGGCGATGGCCGCAGCAATGATGATCAGTTGCATCGGGCGTTCCGGATCGCTGGCGAAGAATTGCAGGGCCGATTGGGAAACCGTCGGCGGCAGGACCCGCCCCAGCGCGTGGGTGATCTCGCGCATCAGCGCCGCCGTGGTCCGGCTGCCAGCCAGCAGCCAGGCCAGCACCAGCATCGTGGGGAAGAAAGACAAGATCAGGGAATAGGCCGCGCCCTTGGCGATCGAGAAACAGCCGTCGGCGATCGACCGGTAAAACGACTCGCGAAGGATACTCAGAAAGTAGCGCATTGCCCCTTGACAATAGGCGAAGAAAAAGCGAAACTAAGAGTATGCAACTCTTCCCCGATCCGGCTCATCTGGGTCCGCCTCCGCTGGTCGGCATCGCCAGGATGGCTTCGGCCGCAGGGCCGCTCGATTCGAAATCGCAAGTGGAGTACCTGAACCTTGAAGCCAAAAGTCTCCTGAACCGCTGCGACAGTCCGCGTGTGCCCTTCGACTGGACCATCAACCCTTACCGCGGGTGTGAATTCGGGTGCCATTACTGCTATGCCCGGTACACCCATGAGTATATGGAATTAGACGGCCAGGCGTTCGAACAAAAGATATTCGTCAAGGGAGGGGCAGAACGCCTACTGCTGGAGGAACTCAAGCACTTCAAAGGGAAGCACATCGCCATCGGCACAGCCACCGATCCCTACCAGCCGGCAGAGCGCCGTTTTCGCCTGACTCGCAGGCTCCTGGCGGTGTTTGCCGAGCATCGGGGACTGCGCCTTTCCATCACCACCAAGTCGAACCTGGTCGCGCGTGACGTGGACCTGCTGACCGCGATCGCGCGCCATAACGTCCTGCACGTGAATCTGACGGTAACCACGGTGCGGGCCGGACTGGCCCGGATCCTTGAGCCGAAGGCCCCGCGCCCTCAACTGCGGCTGGAGGCTGTGGGCAAGCTGGTGGCCGCGGGAATCGACGCCGGAGTCTTTGCCGCGCCCATCCTGCCGGGCATCACCGATCCGCCCGGCGACCTGGAGATGCTGTTCCGCGCCGCCCGGAAGGTTGGCGCCCGCTATTTGATGGTGAATCCGTTGTTCCTGCCTTCCTGCGCCCGCAAGCAATTTCTGCCGTTCCTGGAGAAAGAGTTTCCCAAGCTGACTGCCCGCTATCGCCGCCGCTTCCAGCACGGTATCTTCCTGCCTCCGGACTACAAGCAGTGGCTGGGAGAAGTGGTCAAGCGGTTGCGCAGTCAGTATGGTTTGCCATCATCCCCGACCGAGTATCCGGTCGAGGAAATGAAGGCACAGCTAAGGTTGTTCTAGCCCAAACAATTCACTGACCGTAACCGCGGCGATTCCGCGATCGGCAAGCGACTCCAGGATCATGCCGGCGGCTCGGGCCGTGGCTTGCCGCCGGTCGCCGGGGGTGGTGGTGTCGCCGTCGTGAAGCAGCACCACGTCGCCCGGCGCAGTCTTGCGGATCACCCACTCCGCGATCCACTCTGCGGGGCGCTCCCAATCGTGACCGCTCACCGACCACATGACCGAGGTCAGATGGAGGCGGCGCAGGGCGGGGAACATGCCGAACCAGCGTGCCCCATACGGCGCGCGAAACAACGACGGCGCGCGGCCATGAACTTGTTCGAGAGACCCCTGGCACCGCGTGATCTCCTCGCCCACCTGCCCGGGAGTTCGCCTGTAGAAAGCTGGATGGCTTTCCGTGTGGTTGCCGATTTCGTGACCTTCCGCAGCCACTTGGCGAGCGATCTCTGGCAAACGCCGGGCGTTGCTGCCTACCTGGAAGAACGTGGCGTGCGCGCGGTGACGAGCCAGGACCTCAAGCACGGCGGGGGTGCTTTCGCTGGGACCATCGTCAAAGGTCAGTGCCACCTGAAGGGGGCCGGCGCCCGCCGTCTTTCTGACCAGCGACGGCCCGAACACCTGCGACGACGGCACGCCGACGGCGTAGTACATCACCCCGCTGACTGCTGCGGCCGCCGCGGCGCTTTCCAGCCACATAAGCGTTCATATTACAATCAAGTCGGCATGACATTGCTGCTCTTGCTCCTGCTGGCGGCGATCCCGGCCGACCTGGTATCGGTCCATGGAGCCTTGCCGCAGGGCGCGCGTCTGGAACTCCGGGCCCCCGGTTCGGAAGAGCGTATCGTGGCGGAGACCAGCCCTTTCAAACTGCAGGTGACGGCGGGCCGGTACGAGGTTTTCCTAGTCTACTCGACCGGTCGCCGGGTCCGCGCGATGATCTGGCTGGTCTCGCCTGAAGTGGAGATTCAGGCCGATCCGGAAGCCACCAAGCGCGGCACTCCGCCGGACTACGATCTGCTGGCGGACTGGCGGGTGGTGAATGAATCCGGACAGACGGTTGGCGGAGCGCGCGTCACCGTGCAGGTCCAGCCGGCCCGCGGTCCAGCCGAGAGCTTGAACCTCTGGACCATGGTTGGCGACGAAGAAAAGGAAGTTGCCGGAGTCTTGGAAACAACCCCCGATGGGCGCTTCCCGTTTCGCGTCCGGGAATCCCGGCTGTCCCTGGAGCGGATCGTCGCCCTCCAGGTGACCGTTGAAGCAAAGGGCTATCAACCGCTTCAGTTGCGCCTGAATCCGGTGCTGCGATTCTCTCCCACCGGCCATCTGTTCCCTCAATACCCTGAAGAGGATCTGGAGCTGAAGCTGCGCAAGCAGCCCTGAGCTCAGCGTGGCTTCCCCAAGTCCCTATACGTTCAAAGCCAGTCCGTTCAGCAGTCATTCCTTGATTCTCAGACTGCTGCCGGCGCAAGGGAACGGCCAGCGGGTCCTTGACGTAGGATGCGGACCCGCTTACCTGACGGCCGAGCTTGCCGCTCGCGGATTCCAGATCACCGCAGTCGACCGCATCGTTCCGGAGGCGCTCCCGCAAGCCGCTCGCTTTGTGGCCGCGGATCTCAACGGCGAGCTTCCTTCGCTCGATGGCCTTTTCGATTTCATTCTCCTGGCCGACGTC
>CAYPHP010000299.1:0-1454 GCA_964410045.1 uncultured Acidobacteriota bacterium
CAATGTAGCAATGGAAGGGGAATGCCTTTGACCGGCGGACTCCAACCTCGCAATAGCGGATTGCGTGGTGCCAACACGCGCCGCGACCTCGGCCTGAGTCAATCCTGACTCTGCTCTGGCGTGAAGAACTTCGTCAAGAAAGGCAAATTCCTCGGCCAGTCCGTCGTACGCTTTCTTCACTCCGGGACGTCTCAGTGCCCGCGCTTTGAACTGCTTGAGAGAGCTAGCCACGTTTTGTCTCCTTGAGGCGCTGCCAGGCAACCTCCAGTTCCCTACGGGGTGTCTTCTCTGTCTTCTTCACGAACGAGTGCAGGAAGACGACCCTTTGGCCGGCCGCCGTGCAGTACAAGATCCGGGCAATCCCTTCCGCGGCCTTAAGCCGAAGCTCGAAGAGGCCACCGCCCATGGCTCGAGTGTGCGGCATTCCAAGGTCTGGACCGTAAACCTCCATCCTCTCGGCGTACCGCACGAATCGTGCTAGAAGACCGGCGGGAAGGGCAAGAATCTCTTCCTCGACGCGATCGCTATAGAAGGTGACGATCCAGCCCAACCCAGGCAGTATAGCATATCCGCTATATCATCTCGTTCCGTTGGGCAGGCGTGTTATCGTTGGACCCCTTGAACCTCGAACAGCAAGAATCCGGGCTGGCGCGGCAACTCAGCGTCCGCCAGTTGACCATGATCGCCATCGGTGGCGCGATCGGGACCGGACTGTTTCTGGGCAGCGCGCTGGCGGTTCGGCTGGCTGGGCCGGCCGTGATCCTTACCTACATGATCGGTGCGGTAGTAGCCCTGCTGCTGATGGGCGCGCTCTCGGAAATGGCCGTGGCCCATCCCACAGCCGGATCGTTCGGCGTATACGCCGAGTTGTACGTGAATCGCTGGGCGGGCTTCGTGGTGCGCTACACGTATTGGGCCTGCCAGGTGATCGCCATCGGCGGCGAAGCGACGGCGGTGGCTATCTATTGTCAATGGTGGCTGCCACAAGTGCCCCAGGCTGCCTGGATCGTGGCCTTCTCCGTGGCCCTGATCGCGGTGAACGCCGCGAGCGTCGCCAACTTCGGCGAGTTCGAATACTGGTTCTCGATGATCAAGGTGGTGGCCATTGTCCTGTTCATCGTCTTCGGGATCGGCGCTCTGGCGGGAATTGGACCGGCGCCCGCAATCGGAATGACGAACTATACGGCGCACGGCGGCTTCGTGGCCAACGGCTGGACGGGCGTATGGCTGGCGATCGTGTTCGTGATCTTCAGCTATTTATCCACTGAGGCAGTGGCAGTGACGGCCGGAGAAGCCAAGGATCCCCAGACGGCGGTACCCAAAGCCATGCGTTTGATGGTCAGCCGGCTGATCATCTTCTACATGGGCGCCATCATTCTGCTGGTGGGCATCGTTCCGTGGAAAGACATCCAGCCCGGCGCGGACATTACCGCCAGCCCGTTCGTAAAGGTTTT
>CAYPHP010000299.1:1464-5490 GCA_964410045.1 uncultured Acidobacteriota bacterium
CCCGCCGCCGCACACTTGATCAACTTCGTGGTCCTGACTGCGGCACTCTCCAGCATGAACTGCAATCTTTACCTGGTGTCGCGGATGATCTTCTCGCTGTCGCGAAGCGGCTTCGCCCCGGCGGCCTGGGGGCAGGTGACGCGCCGCGGCGTACCGCTAAATGCGCTGCTAGTATCATCCGTTGGTTTAGCCGTCGCTACCGGCCTGGCGATCCGCTCGCAGCAGGCATACGTGATCCTGTTCGGCGTGGCGCTCTTCGGTGGGCTGTTCGTCTGGCTGATGATCTTCGTTACCCACCTCCGCTTCCGCCCGATGTGGGAGGCAGCGGGAGGCGCGAAGCTGCCGGTGCGCATGTGGGGCTATCCCTACCTGACGATCCTCGGCGTACTGCTGATGGCGGCGATTCTGGCCACAACCTGGTTCGTGGAAGGCATGCGGGTGTGCCTGCAGGCAGGCGTCGTGTGGTTAGTGCTCATTTCTGTGGCTTACTGGCTGCGCACGCGGCGAGAGAGGGTGGCCCCGTAGAGACTCGACCTCCATGCTCTGCGAGTTCCCATCCTACTCCGCGCGGCTGATGCGTGGATGTGCGCGATCGGCGCTGGAATAGACTTTCTCCAGAAGCGGTGTCCGCTGCATCATGAACTCGCGGAACTTGGGCTGCCACTTCAGGCGGAACGTCGACCGTCGAATGATGGTCACAAAAAGTTTCCACCCGAAAACGTAGATCCCCGAGAAGATTCCGTAGACGATGGGGACGGCAAAAACCGCCTTATCCGCGAGGCCTGCACTGAGCGTGCCCGGCAGGACGACAAAGTAGAGCAGAGCCGCACCGACCAAAGCCACCGCGAGGCACGCGAACCAGACCAACCGGCTTTCCATCGCCAGAGCGGGAGCAATGCCGAAAGGGAGCTTCACAAAACTTCCCCGGCTGTGGTTATAGGCAAACAGCAGATGCTCGCCGAATTCCACGACGCTCATGATCTCGCCCTCGTCCGCCGGAAAGCTGTTGCCGGTAAAGTGAGCCCAGCTCTGCCGCCCGTCGGGCGTTCGATACGAGTATTTGTAGTAGGTGGTGGAGTAGGTGTTGCTGCCCCAGGTTCCGGGTTCACTATAGAGCGTTCCGTTGATCTCATACGACGAGCCTGGACGGTAGTAATTCGTCGTCACCGTTTCCGTCCACGAACTCTTCTCGTAAACCAGGCCGCAATCGAAGTCCAGCCGAATCCACTTGCGGAAGACCTTGATGACGCTCAGATTCTCGGGCAGTTGGAAGGGATAGTTGGGATCGGGCTTTCGCTCCCGGTTGCCCTTGAGCTGGCGTTCGCCCTTGATCAGATAGACGACCGGCAGGGCCATCATGATCAGCCCCATGCTCACGAGGATCAAATTCGATTTCTGACTCTCGCTTTCCTTGCGTTCCTTGAACTGCGACTCCTTCAGATCTTGCAGAGCCGCGCCCGCGTATTCCGGTGCGAACTTGCTCATGACTTCGTACTTGAACTGATTGCTGTGAGTTAGCTTGTAGACTTCGTTGGTCAACTCGACGCGACGCGGGCCGCCTTTCGGATTGAGCTTGTCCATCAGGGCGCGATAGCCCGCGATCTTCTCGGCAGTGGCGGGAACCTGAGGCTGGCCGGCTTGTTCCCACAGCAATCTGTCGATTAGGCTCAACGCCGCCAGGCGCTGGGAGTCTTCCGAATACGCTGCGTAGATGGCATAGGCATCCGGAAAACTGCCGGCTAGCCAAGTTTGTTTTGCCGGTGCGACTTTCTCAACGTTCAACTCCGCCAACCGCTTCTCGAACGCGGCCGATTGCCTTTGCGACGGTCCGCCCGGGGCGTACTTCTGCTTGATCTCGACGCCTTGGGTGCGCAACTGCGCGATCTCCTGCCGTTCGGCGTCGGTGAGCTTCTTCGCAGTCTTCTGAGTGTTGTGGCGATGCAGCAGCTCATCGCGGCGAATCAAGATGCGGGTGTACTCCTGCGCGTCATCTTCAACGCTCTTGGCGAGAGTGTCCGCGGCATTGTTGGCAGCCTGCCTGGCCGCCGCCTGATCGGCCTCTCGCTTGGCTTGGGCATCGGCGACCGCCTGAGCCCTGGCATCCGCGGCGGCTCTTTGTGCGGCGGCACGATAAAGCGCTGTCAGCTCCCTCTGCCCGTTGCGATCGTAGCGGGCCAGGATGGCCCGGCGCGCCACGGCCAGATCCTGAGCTTGCTTGCTGTACTCGACTCGGGTGAGTTGTTGGGCTGCGTACTTGTGCCGCAACGCCGCCACGGCAGCGTCGTTTGCCAACAGCGCCTGGACATCGCGATCTTTGTTTTGCGCCTGAAGCGGAGCGACGGCGATCAGCTCCGTTACCAGCAGAAACAGCAGGGCAGCGACACACGTTCTAGCCACGTTTCACGTCCTGAGAGAAAGTTGCCGTTCATCATAGCGGCCGCCTCGACAGATCTACAACGGAGTCAGACCAGGCCTCCGGCCGGGTTTAAGGTGAAGTCGTGTGCGACGCAGTCCAGTGTTAGTTGGACCGCCGGATGGACTGGCTGTCGACCGTAACATCGAAGAAGCCGTTCATCATTTCGTCCCATGTCTGCTCGCCGAAGCGGACCTCCCGCGTCGGATCGGGGTTGCGCTTGTTCCGGGCGGAGTTGTCGTAGTGCGCGATCGCCTCGATCTTGGTCCCCTTGGGCATCGCCAGCGGGGTTGAGGGATAGTAATACACCTGCCAGCCGAAATCGTATCTCGGTACCGAGAGGATCACCTCGCTGCGCCCGTCGGGATAGGTGGCCACGTATTGAAAAGCCTTGCCGCGAAGGTGCATGTGCGGCATCAGGCTGACGATGTGCGAGTCCTGGTCGAACTCATACGTGGCACGAACTTCGTGATTGTCGGCGCCCGGGGGAATGGCGAAGCGCAACTCAAACGCGCCCGTGGTGGTGATCACCTGATCGACGGGACCCTTGGCGAAGATCAAACCAACCATGGAGCGATCCTTGGTAGCCTTTCCGTTCGGCGTGTAGTGCATCTGGAAGATCAGGCTCGATCCAGCCTTGATCAGTTTGGCCTTACCGGGCTGCGCGACGAATGGTGTTTGTCCCGGTGAGAGCGCTCCGAGAATGCCCCGGCCGAGATCGATGCGCCTGGATTGCGGCGGTCTCGGGCCCGGTTCCCGAACGTAGATCACGATGTGATGCACCACCGATAGATCGCCGGCGCGCGCTTCCATCGCCTGAATGTAGCGGTCTTCCGTGAAGTTGGTCGGCACCGTGAAATTCTGGTACGCCACGACTCCTTCGGCCGGAACCGCATACTCGTTCGGCATCTCGAAGATCACGTCCGGCTTGCCGATCTGCCAGCCACTGGCCAAGGCGGGCGGGGCGGGGAGATCCTTGGGATTCCCCTCCTGGGCGCCGCCCTCAACCCATGCCACGATCGTGGCGATATCCTTGGCGTCCAGACGGCGGTCGTTGTCCCACTTGCCGTGCGCGGGATCGGCGTGCCAGGGCGGCATCTCCCGGCTCGCAACTTTTTCGCGAATCGTCTTGGCCCATGGTCGAGCTTCTTTATACGTGAGCAGCGACATCGGCGCGATTTCGCCCGGCCGGTGGCACGAGACGCAGTTTTTGTAGAAGACCGGCGCGACGTCCTTGCTGAACGTCGGCGCGGCGCCGAATGCGGCTGTGGAGCTGCACAAGAAAGCGATTGCCCAGAAGCGCATGGGGCATATTCTACGCTATTCGCCGCCGAGTGCATCCCTCTGTGTGGTTAAGAATGGTGGGCCTGTTGAGACGGACCTTGCCATGCCGCTCCGCCTCGGCTTCCTGCGAGTCTGCGCGGGTATCGCGATAGCATATGCAGATGCAAAGCCTCTTAGCCGGGTACCAGCGATTCCGCGAACGCCGATGGCCGGAGCTGAGCCGGGAATTCACCTCGTTGGCCGAAGCCGGGCAGGATCCGCAGGCGATGTTGATCGGCTGCATCGACAGCCGCGTTGATCAAGTCGGGCACGGCCACGCTGGAAGCAGC
>CAYPHP010000300.1:0-5485 GCA_964410045.1 uncultured Acidobacteriota bacterium
CGTCATTCCCAGGCATGTACTGTTTGCGGCAGATGGTCGAGCGTCCAGCGCGGCACGCCGGGCAATCTCCGCAGGGGATCACCGCGGGCACGATCACTAGCTTGCCCATCCATTGGGTGGCGCGGTCGCCTGTGGCGATCACGCGGCCGGAGATTTCGTGACCGAGAATCAGCGGCAGGGCATGGCGCGTGGCTACGCCATCTTTGGCGAATCCGATGTCGGTATGGCAGATTCCGCAGCCGACCACTTCGATGATGACGTCGGACGGACCAGGATCGGGAAGGGAAAAGTCTTGAAGCTCGAGCCGCTGCCCTGGGCTCGGAAGGAAATAGCCTTTGCCTTGGATCATCCCCATCGTAGATGATCCTCCTCTGCGACCTCGGATTGTCTACCGCGCCGAGATCCCAGACTCAGACGCTACCAGCAGAACCCACTGAGGGCAATATACCACGGGTTGCCACGGAGGGCACGGAAGGGTCACGGAACTTTCCCCCGCTTGTGGGGTCCATTAGCATGAGGGAAATGCGGATTGCCAGGCTAACCCGGCGAGTGCTGGTTGTAGTGCTGGCTGCCATGCTGACGGGCTACGCAGGACTACGGGGTTATGTAGCCTACCAGGCATATCTCGTCGATGAGCTTTTCACGATTGTGTCGCGAGTGCAAATAGGCGATCCCGACGCCAGCCTTCCCGCACTCATTCGAGGCCATCCGGCCGCTAGAGGCGTAGAATTCCCAGACCTGTCCGGCACAACCGGTTGCCGGCTTATGTATTCCCCATGGCGGTTGCTTTCAAAAACCGATCCCATCGAATGGCGAAGATCCTCTCTCCGGCCCCAATCTGTGCGCGGGATCCTCGGGCTGCGCGACTTCACCGCCCACGCTACGGTTCTGCTAGAGCGTGGACGTGTGACGACCGTGATGGCAGGCGTTGTCGCCGAGGCTCCTGGCGACCAACTCTATGCAAATTGGCAACTGGTGCCAGAAGTCCCAGGTTACCTGCAAACGGGTCCTGTGCAGTCACCAAGCTACTTCAGACGAAGCCATTATCTCTTCTTCGGAGGAACGGATGCGGCAGAGGCGTTCATAACGCCAGCGTCGCCGGAAACCGACAAGGCCAAGGCGCGAAATATCAACACACGGTGTCTGACGTCGTTCAGGGGGTGCACCACCCTTGCCGATCTCGCGCCCGACGCCGTGCGGCGGCTACCCCACTGAGTCTGATTCCGTTGGCGGCATCCCCTGCTCCAGCACCTCCGCCGCCTCGGCGGCGTCCTCGCCGCGAACCAGCAGCTTCACGCCATTCGTCAGCGAAAGCGCAGGATCGAGGTGGCCGGAATCGTCGGATTGGAGGAACGAATCAATCTCCGCGGCGTCGAGCGCCGACTTGGCCATCTCCGCGGCGATCACGTTGGGAAAGGTCTGAATGACGACGAGACTTTCGTTCTTCATGACGACACCTGGAGCCAGTATGTCACAAGGGCGGCACGGCCGACTTGGCCAGCTATTCCGACCGTGATATTTTTGCATCATCACCATGCGTACGACACTGAAGCGGAAGGTCACGAAGGTCCTCTCGGGATTGAAACGCCAAGCCACTCCAGTGCTCGAAGGCATTGCCCGAGGCGAACGCGCCGTTCAGCCGGGGGCGCGTGATGGCGCACGCTGAGGCGAAGAAGCGCCTGGCTCGATGGCTCAGTTGATTGGGACACCATATGAACACCGATCCAAAGCGAGAAATGCTTCGACACACTCTGGCGACGCTGGCCTATCGCGGCTGCAAGGCTGTGCGCGCCGCACCCGCGGGATTTGCGGAATTCCGTGCGTCGGAAACTACGCGGACGCCCGGCCAGATCCTGGCGCACCTGGGCGACCTGCTCGATTGGGTCTTGTCGCAGGCCAAGGGAAAGGAAGAATGGCGCGAGGGGGCGCCCTTGCCGTGGGACCAAGGCATGCCGAGGTTCTTTGCTGCGTTGGAAGCCTTTGACGAGTACCTGGCCTCCGATCTCCCGATGGCGCGCCCCTGCGAGAAGATCTTCCAGGGCGGCATCGCCGATGCGCTGACGCACGTGGGCCAGATCGCGATGTTGCGCCGGATGGCGGGTGCACCGGTACGGGGAGAGAATTATTCGCGGGCTGAGATTACCGCAGGCCGGGTCGGGGCGGAGCAGGCCGCCCCGGTTCGGGAGTTTGATTAGACGGACATTACCTTCAGCAAGGCGGTCTGGAACTTCTGCATTTCTTCCGGCGTTCCGATGGTGATGCGGACGTGTGTGGGCCAAACCCGCCAGCTCCGTCCGATCATGACGTTGTGCTTGCGCATCGCCTGGCTGACTTCGCGGCCCGGACGCTTCACGTCCAACATGAACTTGTTGGACGACGAAGGAACGAACGAGAAGTTATTCTTTTGCAGGAAACTGAAGACGCTTTCGCGCGTGTCCTTGGTGATCTTGCGGCGCTCGGCCACCAGGTTGCGCTGCTTCAGGCTGACGTTGGCGCCGATCATGCCGGTCGAGGGCAGGAAATTGTTGCCGAAGGCGCGCAGCTTTTCGTTGAGGTCGGGGCGGGCAATCACCGCGCCGGCACGTAGGCCGGCCATGCCGTACAGCTTGGAGAAGGTCCGCAGGATCACCACATCCTTGTCCTTGGCCACCAGGTCGGACATGCCCTGAACATCCGAGAAATGGATGTAGGCTTCATCGAGCAGGACCACCGAGCCGGCCGGCTTATTGGCGATCAGCCACTCGATGTCCGCGCGCGAAGTCAGGGTGCCGGTGGGGTTGTTCGGATTGCAGATGTAGAACAGCCCGGCATTGGGCGCGGCGGCCACCATGGCCTTTACGTCATGGGCGTAGTCCTTGGTCAGCGGCACGTGGACCGACTTGGCGCCAATAAACTCGGCGGCGCGGTCGCCGGCTTCATACCCAGGATCCGCCACCACGTAAGCGCGTGACGGCGAACAGAACGCCATCACCGCCTGGTGCAACGGCGCGCTGGACCCGGCATGGACCGAGACGTAGTTCGGTCTCACGCCTTCCTGCTGGGCCAGCGTATTGACGAGTTCGCCGGGCAGATTGAACATGTACCGCCCGCCGTTCTTGACCACGCTGTGGATGGCTTCCTGAGCTTCCATGCACGGGCCGAGCGGATTCTCGTTGCTGTCGATCTTCACGGTCCCCGCGGGCACGGCACGCATATCCAGTTCCTGAGCCGCCAGCGTGAACTCGTTGTAGAAGGGCATCGTGACGCCGGCTGTAAGCATGGCCGCGAAGCGCCCGAAGCTCCGCCGCGAGTATCCGCGTTTCACCAGATCTCTTTCTTGCTCGGTTGTGAGTGTCAAGTGCGTCTCCTTTTCGCAGTGCGACGGGATACTGAACCTTTGCCCTGATCGCTAAACCCCTCCGAGCACCGCGTGGGCTAACGATACCGCTTGCCGGACGGATCGTCAAGCAAAGCCTGATCCCCGGGCTACTTCTTGACGCATTTGTTCACGCCCTTGGGACCTACTCTTTCTTTCGCCGCCGACCAGACTTTGTGACATTCTCCAGGGAGGGGGTACTGCTGCATGAGAACGCACCTGGCAAAACTGTTTGTCTGCTCCGTCTTGATCGCCCTGGCGGTCTCCGGCTGGAACCACGTTCCGCGCGTTCTGGCGCAGGGAACCACTTCCCGCTTCGCCGGGCCCACATCATCGCAACCGCTCGCCCTGAACGGGCCGGGCACGTTGCTGCTGGTGGCGAATCGCGACAACAACACGGTCACCTTCATTGACGTCGCTGCGGACCGCAACACCAAGTTGGGCGAGGTTGCGGTGCAGACCGAGCCGAGCAGCGTGGCGCTTTCGCCTTCCGGCACACGCGCGTACGTTGCCAATACGGTCAGCGGAACAGTGACCATCTTGACTGTGACGCCGAGCCCGTTTTCGACGAGCGTGATCTCGCACGTTGCGGTGGGGACCGAACCCTACGGACTCGCGCTGACGCCCAACGGCACCAAACTCTATGTGACCAATGCGCGGTCGAACACGGTTTCGGTGATCGACACCAGCAGCAACCTGGTGGTGCGGACCATCTCCAACGTCGGCTTCGAGCCGCGCGGCATCGCCATTACCAACGACGGGGACGCCAGCGACACCGACGAAACGGTCTTGGTCACGCAGTTCCTGGCCCTGCCGGTCAGCGGCAAGCTGGACGGCGAAGATGACGGCAAGGAAGCGTTCGTTACCAGGATTTCCGCCAGCAGCGACATCGTGCTCGGCATGGCCAGGCTGGCTCCCCTGGCCGACACCGGCTTCAAGGCGGCCGGCGACGCGCTGGCGCGGCGGCCTCCTCCGGCCGCTCCCACGGCCGCGGACTTCATTTTCACCACGGGCGCCTATCCGAATCAGCTCAACGGAATCGCGATTCGCGGCGGTTGCGCCTACGTGCCCAACACCGCCGCTTCGCCCAACGGACCGGTCCGCTTTGACGTCAACACGCAGAGCCTGATCAGCGCGTTCAACTACACGACGGGTGTCGAAGTTGCCGCGCCGCTGAACCTGAACCTGGCGGTGCACAACCAGACGGGCACGCCTAAGCTCTTCCCCTCGCAGCCGTGGGCGATCGCCTTCAAGACGAATGCCGATCAAGGCTTCGTGGTCAGCGCTGCCAGCAACGTGGTCACAAAGATCTCGTTGAACTCGGTGACCGGCGCGCCATCGGTGGTGATGGATCCCGCGGATCCGTCACGCACGTTCCAAATCCGGGTGGGCCGCGGTCCGCGCGGGATTGTGATCAACGGCGACAACACCCGCGCCTATGTCGGCAACTATTTTTCGCGCGACGTATCGGTGATCGATCTGACGGCGAGTCCCGAGCGGGTCATAGCCACAGCGCGCGCGGCGGATCCGCCGGCGACAGGTTCGCTCGCCGAGCGCGTCCACATCGGCAACGAGCTGTATCACACTTCGATCGGCGAGTTCGACCCGGTGACGGCGGGCGGCGCGGCCATTACCGGACGCATGTCCAACAACGGCTGGGGCGCCTGCTCGTCGTGCCATCCGGACGGTCTTTCCGACAACGTGGTGTGGATCTTCGGCGCCGGTCCGCGCCGCACCATCTCGCAACATCAGGATTTCGACCGCACCAACCTCAACCGCCAGCGGGCCCTGAACTGGTCGGCGATCTTTGATGAAGTCGAGGACTTCGAGGCCAATATTCGGGGCACTTCGGGCGGGCTGGGATTGCTGGTCAACAGCGACGGAACACAAGGGGCCATCGGCGCCTTCACGCCGGCCAGCGCTGGCCGCATCCAGCTCAAAGTGCGCGGCGTGAACTCCTGGGACGCGATAAAGGCCTACATCCAGTCCATCCGCGCGCCGATTTCCCCGGTATCGAAGACCAGTCCGACGGTCGTCGCCGGGCGATCGCATTTCATTACCGCCAACTGCCAGTCCTGTCACGGCGGCCCGCTCTGGACGAACAGCCGCGTCTTCCATACGGCGCCCGCG
>CAYPHP010000301.1:0-5466 GCA_964410045.1 uncultured Acidobacteriota bacterium
GGCCCCGGAAGAAAAGTCATCGAGCAGGCGAAGCGCATACTCTCGAAGCTGCGACAGCTCATTGAGACTCATGATCTGTTCGGCCGGACGCCGGAGCCCCCAGACCTGATGCAGGCGGTCGATTCGCGCGAGATACACTTCGGCAAGAAAGAGATGGAACCAGCACCTTTGATAGTCCGAGGTGCAGCGCAGGACTTCCTCGTCGGCGGCGAGTACATAGCGGCCCTGAGGCACCCGGTGCCCGGCAAATGTCACCGAAGAAGTGTCTGAGAGGCGCATGCGTCCGGAGAATTTCCAGCCTCCGATCCGCACCGAGTGGGCTCGCAGGTCGGCCACACACAGAACCGGGGCGTTGCTGTTGGCCAATCGCGCCTGGAAGAGGACCACGTCCGCAACAGTGGCCAGCGACATGTATTCAAACGTTCCATCGATGCGAAGGCCCTCGGCGTCCTGATGAGCAACCAGGGAATGGCAGGCTCCCCGGGTACGTTCGCCTCCGGCATTGGCCAGGATCAGCGAGCGGCTCTGGATGGTTCGCAGGAGCATGGCCCGTTGAAATCTCGCGAGACTCAGGAGTGGCAAGGGAATGCACCGCAAGACGCAGAGCGGGTAAAGGTGCATGGCCACGGCGATGCCCAACGGCAAACAACTTGCTGCGAGGGTCCTCGCGGTCATTGCCGCGGACTCGAAGATGGCTGAAGGCGGTCCTCCCGAAGCCGGATACATCTCCAGTTGCGAGCGGAGCCGCTTGAAGCCCTCACGATACGCTTGGCGCGCCTCCGGTCCCTCGCCTGCGCGATTCATGCGCTCGATGAACTCCGTCACCAAGTCAGCGATCGAGTGGATTTCTGTTTGCATAAGTCACCGCGCTAAGGCCATCCGGAACGCGGCCATCTCCTGACCGTTGCGAACCAGCAAGACGTTGCCGGCCAGCACCGGGTGATTCCAGGTCTTGCCTTCGATCGCGGGGGCCTTGGCAAGTTCAGTGAACTGATCGGTGGCCGCCTTGACCAGGGCAATCTCACCTTCCTCCGACAACACCAGCAGCACATCCTGGTCGGCCAGCAGGATCAGTTGACCCTTGCCGTAGCGTCCACCCTTCCACTTGCGCGTGCCGTCCTTGAGGTCGATACAGGCGAGAATGGAGCCGTCGAAGCCGAAGGCATGGCCATTGTGGACCACGAAATCATTGAAGTCGGGCTTCAGCCCGCGAGTAGACCACACCTCCGAAAGGGTCCATCCGCCAGGTCCCTGTGCGAGCGCCATGCGGCGCAGGCCGCCTCCTCCCATGCCCTCGTCGCCGAGGCTCAGGAGCACGTTGCCATCCGGGGCCAGCGCCGGCTGCACGATGCGGACGCCTCCCGGCTTCGCGTCTTCCCAAAGCAACTTGCCGTCGGCCGGAGCGACGCTGATGGCGCCCGCCCCGCTCATGAGCAATACCTGCGCGACTCCGCCGATCGTCAACAGGTGAGGGGAACTGTAGCTGGGGCCGCCTTCTTTCCTGACCCAGCGTGGAGCGCCCGTCGAGATGTCGTAGGCGGCCAGTCGTCCCGATGCGGCGACAATCACCATGTCATCGACCACCAGCGGCGATGCCGAGAAGCCGTACATCGGAACCTTGGCCCCAGTATCGGAGGCCGCATCGCGCGTCCAGACCACGGCGCCATTGCCGGCGTCGAGCGCGTTCAGAATCCCCATCCCGCCCAAGGCATAGACGCGTCCCCCGTGCAGGGTGGGCGTCCCGCGTGGACCTGCGCCGCCATTCGACTCGTAAAACCGGGACGCGTCGCGGTGCGTCCACACCGGCTTGCCGGTAGTCCGGTTGTAGCAGGCCACCACCTCGACTTCACCGCGTTGCTCCTGGGTGTAGATGAGGTTGCCGCTGACCGCGAACGACGACCAGGCTGGTCCTACCGCGCGGCGCCACATCTCGACCGGCGGCGACGCCGACCAGTCCGTCGCGATCCGCTCGCCGCGGATCGCTCCGTCGCGATGTGGTCCGCGAAAGCCGGGCCATTCGGCGCGTGTCTCGACTGTGGCCGGAACCGCGGCGGGAGTTGCCGCGGTCGGCGCCAGCGCAGTTGTTTCGGCAGCCGGCGAGGTCGTAGGGGAGGGAGCGGTCGCGGGCGCGGCGGGAACTGCGGCAGGTTCGCTTACAACCTGAGCCAATAGTTGCTGCTCGGCGGTCTTCGTCCAACGCCAAGCCAATTGCGCTCGACCCTCGCCCATGATTCCATCGGTCCGCACCAACGACAGCAGCCCGTATCCCGCCACAATTGCCACGCCCAGCGCCACCCGACGCGTTCCGATGCTCCAGGAGCGGCTGAGCACCGCCCATGCCACGAGCGCGAGGCTCAGGACCGGGATGGCGAAGACCCTGGGCATCAACCCCATCATGCCGCCCACAATCGACTCGTGAAGAACGCCTGGAATCCGCGGAATCATGGCGACCGCAACGATGATCACAAGGATCCCGCCCCAGCGCTCGACATGGGGCACCCGGCTGAAGAATGCCCACCACAACAGGACGACCAATCCGCAAAACACACCGGCAAACAATCCGTAGATCCCGATCGCCGGCGCGACAACCGGCACAACAAACCACCCCAGCCACTGCACCACCACGGCCGCCACGCCGGGCCACAGGCGAATAGGTTTCTGAAAAGAATCGTTGGACGTTGTAATGTTCATATGACTCCTTAATTCCTCGCCAGGGCCAGCCGGAACGCAGCCATCTCCTGACTGTTACGAACCAGCAGGACGCCGCCGGCCACCACCGGGTGGTTCCAGGTCTTGCCTTCGATCGCCGGGACCCGCGCGAGTTCCGTGAACTGGTCGGCGGTCGCCTTGACTAACGCCAGTTCGCCTTCCTCCGACAGCACCAGGAGCAAGTCCTGGTCCGCCAACACTACGAGCTGGCCGTTGCCGTAGCGTCCGCCCTTCCACTTGCGGGCGCCGTCTTTCAGGTCGATGCTCGAGAGGATGCTGCCGTCGAAGCCGAAGGCATGGCCGTTGTGAACGACGAAGTCGTTGAAGAATGGCTTTAGTCCGCGAGACGTCCACACCTCCGCGACGGTCCAACCGCTTGGCCCCTGCGCGACTGCCAGGCGGCGCACGCCCATTCCTGCGAGCATTGTGCCGGTGGAGCCCAGGACGCCGCCATCCGCGGTCAGGGCCGGCTGCACGATGGGCATGCCCGCCTCCGGCCAGGGAATGGTCCAGAGCACCTTGCCGTCGGTTGGGGCGATGCCGGACGCGCCGGCATTGGCCAAAAGCACGATCTGTGCCACTCCTCCGATGGTCAGCAGTTGCGGCGAGCTGTAGCTGCCGCCGCCCTCCTTGTTCACCCAGCGCGGAGCACCGGTCGCGAGGTCGTAGGCGGCCAGCCGGCCGGAGGCCGCGACAATCACCAGGTCATCCACCACGAGCGGCGAACTCGAGAAGCCCCATTGCGGAGTGTTGGCGCCGGTGTCGGAGGCCGCGTTACGCGTCCACACCACGGCGCCCGTTGCGGCGTCGAGCGCGTTCAAGATTCCCGTCGCGCCTAGGGCATAGATGCGTCCGTCGTGAAGGGTCGGCGTGCCGCGCGGACCGGCGCCGCCGGCCGTTTCGAAAAAGCGGGCCGCATCGCGATGCGTCCACACCGGCTTGCCCGTGGCTGCGTGGTAGCAGGAGACGACCTCGTCGCCACCCCGCTGCTCCTGGGTGTAGAGGAGGCCATCGCCGACCGCAAATGACGACCAGCCCGGTCCCACCGGCCGGCGCCAGATTTCGGCAGGAGGCGATGCCGCCCAGTCGGTCGCGATCCGCAGACCAGTCACGACGCCGTTGCGATTAGTTCCCCGAAATCCGGGCCAGTCGATGTGCGAGGTCGCGCGCGCCGGCGTGGCGGTCTTTGGCAATGCCGGTGATGCCGCGGGCGTCTCCACGCTGGGTTTCGGCTCGGGCGTCGGAACCGCTGCCGGGCTGGCTACCGCTTCGCTAGCGGCCTGAGCCAAGAGCTGTTGCTCGGCGGTTTGCTTCCATCGCCAGGCGAATTGCGTACGGCCCTTGCCCGTGATGCCCTCGGCTCGCACCAACGACCAAATCCCGCAGCTCAACACGATGGCCGCGACCAGCGCCACGCGTCGAGTGCCGGTGTCCAGGAAGCGGCTCAGCCCCGCCCAAACCACCAGCGCGAGACACAGGCCGGGGATGACGAAGGCCCAGAACAGGCCGTCGGCCATGGTCGGGTGGAGCATCCCCGGGATTTGTGGAGTTGCCGCGACTGCAGCGCTGCCGAACGCGAGACCGCCCCAGCGCTCCACTTGCGGCACGCGGCTGAAGAAGGCCCACCATACCAGGACCACGAGTCCACACAAGGTTCCGCCGATGATGGCGAAGGGTGTCAGGTCCGGGGCGACGATGGGTACGCCAATCCAGGAGAGCCATTGCAGGATCACCACGGTCACGCCGGGCCAGAGCCGGAGCGGCTTTTGATTCGATGGATTGCTCTGAGGAAAGTTCATAGGGTGATCCTTTAGATTGGGTCTCGAGAGCGGCGCAGCCGGACCGCCGCGGCGAGGAACGCCGCGGCGAAGGCCAGCCCGATCCACAAGCCTGGCGCAGTTAGGAAATGGCCAGGAGTGACGTGGGTCATTGAATCCCACGGGACGCCGCCGCGCGCCGGGACAGCCTCCATGCCGCCGCTGATGCGATTCCCCAGCATGGCGGCGAAATGCGCGGTGTTGAAGGCCATCTTCTCGACGGCACTGATCGCCAGCAGAGGCAACGTGGCCCACAGGAATGGCGCGCGCCGCGCCCAAACGGAAACCAGTAGCAGCCAGGCGTAGATCGGCGCGTGCCACAACGCGTGTACGGTCACCAGGTGGTAGAGCAGCAGCAGCGACATGTGGAAGAACGGCACCTGGTTCCATAGCGCCGCGACACTCAGGCCGCTCCCCAGCACGATTACGGTCGACAGCAGCAGAATGATCCCGTGAGTGACGACGGTGATCGCGAAGGTGAGCAGCGGCAGAACGGCCAGCGGAATGGCGGCCTTCGAGAGCACGGCGGTGAGGTCGGAAACCGGCAGGGACTTCCAGAACAGAATGCTGCGATCGCGGCGCTCGCCGTACAGCGCGTCGAGACAGTAGTAGAGTCCGACGAAGAAGGTAGTGGCCATGATCAGAATCGAAGCCAAGTTGTAGGGCTGGAGGATGGCCGCCCGTTGTTGCGCCGCGTCCATCGCCAATATGGTGCGCATGCGGTGGCCCGGCTGAGCCATCGTGCCGATCAGGAAGGCGAAGAGAAAGGCGGCGGCGACGGCCAGCGGCGCGGCGTAAATGGAGCGGTTTTCCCACAACTCGCGGCGCAACGACCAGTACATCGGGGTCGGCACGTTCATTGAGCTGCTCCTTGGGCGTCGCCGGTCTGATTGCCCATCACGGCCACGAACACGTCGGCGATGCTGGGCGTGCGCACCTC
>CAYPHP010000302.1:0-5460 GCA_964410045.1 uncultured Acidobacteriota bacterium
CAAGCTGTCGAGTTGGAACAGGCCGCGCACGTCGTCGCCGACGGTGCCGATGTAACGGCAGGACTTGCCTAGAGCGCGGCAAGCGATTACCGCAGTAGCCACTTGTCCGCCGGCTTCCATGCGTTCTTCCAAAAACGCAATCTTGCCGGCGTACTCCGGCCATTCCGGCACGATGATCGCAGTGTCGGTCGCGTTCAACCCCACCCCGACCAGATCAAAGGTCTTGAGCATTCCGGTTAGTCTACCAGAACTAACCCGCCAACCCGCTAACGGCTAACCCGCTGACCTGTGATAACGTTAATCCTTTAGGACACCCGAGTGCCGGCCCGGCAGACGGAAGCGATCATCCTTCGTACTTACCCGCTGAAGGAAGCCGATAAGATCGTCAGCTTTTTTTCCCGCGACATGGGCAAGGCGCGCGGGGTGGCCCGCGGGGCCCGCCGGTCGAAGAACCGTTTCGGGGCGGCCCTCGAGAGCATGTCCCACGTCCGCTTGTGGTGCTTTGAGCGCGAGACGCGGGAGTTGCTGGCGATCGATAACTGCGAGCTGATCGAGTCCTTTTTCGATTTGCAGGGAGATTACGCCAGCGGTGTAGCGCTCTCCTACCTGGCGGAGGTGAGCGAGCAGTTGTTGCCGGATCGCGAGCCGCAGGACGCGTTCTTCCGCCTGTTGCTGCTGGCGCTTGCGGAAATCCGGCGGCAGAAGACGATTTGGGGGCCAGTAACCTATTTCGATCTGTGGTCGGTAAAGCTGGGTGGGTTCCTGCCGGACTTGAGGAAGGCGCCCCTGAGCGACGAGTCGCGAACCTTGGCTGCGGAAATGTTGGCGGCGTCCCTGGCGACGCTTCCGGCGCGTGAATGGAGCAAGTCAACGGCGCAGGACCTGCGGCGCTGGCTGAACCGCCTGATTGAAGCGCACGTGGAGCGCAAGTTGGTGACCAAGCCGTTGTTGGAAGGGTTATAGCAAGAGATGGCACTGACGTTTCAAGAACTCATCTTCCGTCTGCAAAAATACTGGTCGGACCAGGGCTGCATCATCCAGCAGCCTTACGATCTGGAAGTCGGCGCCGGCACCATGTGCGCGGAAACGTTTCTACGCGTGCTGGGGTCCGATCCTTATGCCGTGGCTTACGTCCAACCCAGCCGCCGTCCAGCCGACGGCCGCTATGGCGAGAATCCCAACCGCCTCTACAAGCACACCCAGTTGCAGGTGATCCTGAAGCCTTCGCCGGCCAACGTACAGGATCTCTACTTGAAGTCGCTGGAGAAGATCGGGATCGACCTTCGCCGCCACGACATCAAGTTTGAAGAAGACAACTGGGAAGCGCCCACGCTGGGGGCGTGGGGCATCGGCTGGCAGGTGATGCTCGACGGCTTGGAAATTACGCAGTTCACGTACTTCCAGCAGTGCGGCGGCCTGGACCTTGATCCGATGGCCTGTGAGCTGACTTACGGCCTGGAGCGCCTGTGCGCCTTCATTCAGGACGTGGACAGCGTCTACGACATCAAGTGGAACGACAAGTACACCTATCGCGACGTGCGTTTCCTCGACGAGCAGCAGTTCTCCATTTACAATTTTGAAAAGGCGGATGTGGATTCCCTGTGGACTCAGTTCAACCTGTGCGAAGCGGAAGCGAAGCGCCTCCTCGAAGACAAGGGCGAGCGCCGGGCCATTCTTCCAGCCTATGACCAAGTCCTGAAATGCTCGCACCTGTTTAACCTGCTGGACGCCCGCGGGGCCATCAGCGTGACCGAACGCGTGGGCATCATCCTGCGGATTCGGGCGCTGGCGGAAGGCGTCGCCAAGGCCTGGGTCAGTCCCGTGGCCGTTGAGGAGACGGCATGAGCGAGCTGCTCCTTGAGATTGGCGTCGAAGAGATTCCCGCTTGGATGATCGAGCCGGCGCTCGCGGATCTGACGAAGAAGCTGGCCCAGGCCTTCACTGAAGCCCGTCTCGGCGAACCTACGATTGACACCTACGCCACTCCGCGCCGGATCACCGTGCACGTGCCGGATCTGGAACCGATGCAGCCGGATGTGGAAGAGTTGCTGGCCGGACCGCCCAAGGCCGCTCCGCCGCAGGCCGCCGAAGCCTTCGCCAAGAAGTGCGGCGTTTCAAAGAAGAAGCTGCACATCATGGCCACGCCCAAGGGCGAATACTGGGCCTATCAGAAGAAGATCAAGGGAGTGAAGACTGCGGCATTGCTGCGCACGCTGTTGCCGGAGATCATCCTGAAGATCCATTGGCCCAAGACCATGTATTGGGCCGGCAAGAACGGCCCGCGCTTCATCCGTCCGATTCGCTCGCTGCTGGCGCTCTATGAGGGACAAGTGGTGCGCTTCGAAATCGGCGGGGTCAAGAGCGGGGCCACCACTTTCGGACATCGCCTGTTGGGCAAGTCCGGATTGAAAGTCACGAGCTTTGAGCAATACAAAGCCGTGCTGCGCGAGAACAGCGTGATCCTGGACACCCAGGAGCGTTTCAACCGCATCCTGGAGTCGCCGACCGCTCCTCAGGAAGGCTTGGAATTCAAGCTGATTACCGGACTGGTGGAGGATCTGGCGAACATGACCGAGTTTCCCACCTCCGCGGTCGGCTCCTTCGATCCCAGTTTCCTGAGCCTGCCGCACGAGGTTCTGGAAACGGTGATGGTTCACCACCAGAAGTACATCCCGATGGAGACGGAAGACGGCAAGCTGGCGCCCTTCTTCGTCTTCGTGATGAACCGCGACGTGGACACCGACGGCTTGATCCGTCACGGCAATGAGCGCGTCCTGCGGGCGCGCTTCAACGACGCGCGCTTTTTCTGGGACACGGATCAGAAGCTGCCGTTGCGTGACCGCGGTCCGTTGCTGGAGAAAGTCACGTTCCGCACCGATCTCGATGGCAGCCGCAGCAGTTACGCCGAAAAGACCCGGCGCGTGGTGGCGCTGGCGCGTACGCTGGCCCCGGAGTTCGGCGCTGATCCGCTGGCGGCATCTGTGGCGGCGGAGCTGGCCAAGACCGACCTGACCACCGAACTGGTGAAAGAATTCACGGAACTCCAAGGCATCGTGGGCGGCCTGTATGCGCGGGCGCAAGGCGAGCAGGAGAACGTGGCTGCGGCCATCTACGACCATTACAAGCCGGAAAGCATGGAGGACTCCTCGCCGGCCACGGCCGAAGGCGCGGCGCTCTCGGTGGCCGACAAGCTGGATACGCTGGTGGATTGTTTCCGCGCCGGCCGCATCCCCAGCGGATCGCGTGATCCACTCGGCCTGCGGCGCGCCGCACAAGGCGTGGTCAAGATACTGGCCGACCGGAATTGCCTGTCGCCGCTTTCGCGGTTGCTGCCGGCCGATAGCCCGCCGGAGTTGGTGGAGTTCTTCAAGGACCGTCTGCGCTTCTACTTGCGCGAGGTGCGCGGCTTTGCCTACGACGAAGTGAATGCCATTCTCGCGGTGGGCGCGGACAGCGTTCCGGACTGCGTAGCACGTTGTGAAGCCATCGCCCAAGTCCGGCCCACGGAGAATTTCGAGCCGCTGTCGATGGCCTTCAAGCGCATCCGCAACATTCTGAGCAAGGCCGGCGGGGTGGATAAGTTTCCAGGCGAACCCGGCGAGGCGCTGCTGGAGGAAGGCCCGGAGCGTGATCTTCATAGCGAGGCCCGCCGCATTTTTCTGGCGACTGCGGACCTCACGGACTACGAAGCGGTGTTGCGTCGCACCGCCGATTTGCGTCCGTTCGTCGACGCTTACTTCGATACCGTCCTGGTGATGGCCAAGGATGAGCGGGTCCGGCAGAATCGCCTGACCCTGCTGGCCTGGCTCTTGCGCGCCTTCACGCGCGTGGCGGACTTCTCCGAGATCGTCACCACTCGAGAGAGAGAAAAGGAAAACAGCAATGGATAATCGGTACGTTTATTTCTTCGGAGCAGGCAAGGCCGATGGCACAGGCACGATGAAGGAAGAGTTGGGCGGGAAGGGAGCGGGGCTGGCGGAGATGACCAACGCCGGCTTGCCGGTCCCTCCGGGATTTACGATTTCAACGCGGGCTTGCCGTGAGTACTTCACCGGCGGCGAGCAGTTGCCCGCCGGCGTGGACCCCGAGATGCGCGCTGCGGTCAAGCGCCTGGAAGACTTGCAGGGACAGCCCCTGGGCCGCGGGGACAATCCGTTGCTGGTGTCGGTGCGGTCGGGCGCCAAGTTCTCCATGCCCGGGATGATGGACACCATCCTCAACCTGGGCCTGAACGACGAGAGCGTCGAGGCCCTGTCGCGCAAGAGCAACAACCGCCGCTTCGCGTTCGACTCCTACCGCCGCTTCATCCAGATGTTCGGCAACGTGGTTCTGGAAATCGGCAAGGACCAGTTCGAACACATCTTCGACGGCGCCAAGAAGAAGGCCAAGGTCAAGCTCGATACAGACCTGACCGCCGAGCAGCTTGAGAAGGTGGCCGACGACTACAAGAAGCTGGTGCAGAAGAAGACCGGCAAGCCATTTCCGCAGGATCCCATGACTCAGTTGGCGATGGCCCGCGACGCCGTCTTCCATTCCTGGAACAACGATCGCGCCATCTACTACCGGCGCATGAACAACATCCCCGACGAGCTGGGCACCGCGGTCAACGTGCAGGCGATGGTCTACGGCAACCTGGGCGAGACCAGCGGCACGGGCGTGGGTTTTACCCGCAACCCTTCTACCGGCGACCATGAGTTCTACGGCGAGTTTCTGATGAACGCGCAGGGTGAAGACGTGGTGGCAGGCATCCGCACGCCGATTCCCATCAGCAAGCTGCATGACGCGATGCCCGAGGTCTACAACCAGCTTCGCGAGATCACGACGCGCCTGGAGAAGCATTACAAGGATATTCAGGATTTCGAGTTCACCATTCAGGAAGGCAAGCTGTACATGCTGCAGACCCGCAACGGCAAGCGCACCGGGAAGGCCGCAGTGAAGATTGCCGTGGACATGGTCGCCGAGGGGTTGATCGACAAGAACACCGCGCTGATGCGTGTCGAGCCGGCGCAGCTCGACCAATTGCTGCATCCGATCATCGCCGAGGATTCCAAGGGCGCCATCGCCGCCGACGGCAAATCCCGTCTTACGCTGATTGCCAAAGGCCTGCCGGCGTCGCCGGGCGCGGCTGTGGGACGCTGCGTATTCACCGCCGACATCGCCGCGGCACGCGGAAAGAAAGAGCCGGTGATCCTGGTCCGAGCCGAGACCGTGCCCGACGACATTCATGGCATGGAAGCGGCCAAGGGCATTCTTACCTCGCGGGGCGGCATGACCAGTCACGCCGCGGTGGTGGCACGCGGCATGGGCAAGTGCTGCGTGGCCGGAGCCGGAGCCGTTGCCGTGGATGACAAGAACCACCGTATGACCGTCGACGGCACGGTTTATAAGGAAGGCGACTGGATCACGCTCGACGGCTCCACCGGCCGCGTCTTTGCGGGCGCCGCCAAGACCGCCGATCCC
>CAYPHP010000303.1:0-5449 GCA_964410045.1 uncultured Acidobacteriota bacterium
CGAGGCGTGCCGGAGTTGGACGGCGGCGAAGATGCCCAAGAGTTTTTTTGAGCCGACTCGCTCGGACGTTCCGGTGTTGATCCTGTCCGGCGTGATCGACCCGCAAGCGCCGCCGCGCTGGGGCGACCTGGCCGTCAAGACCCTGCCCAACAGCCTTCACTTGCGGATGGAGGGGATCGCCCACGGCCCGTTCCCCAATTGCGCCGTGGGCATCATGACGAATTTCATCGCCGCAGGCTCAATCAAGAACCTGGACACGGCCTGCTTGGGAAGTTTGAAACGTCCGCCGTTCTCGATTCCCGCGTCGACGAATTAGTTAACCGAGATGGTGACCGTGTTGCTGGCGGTCCCGCCGACGGAAAGAATCAGGGGATGCTCGCCGACGGTCAGGCCTGCCGGCACCTCCACGTTCACTTGATACAGGCCGACAAAGCCGGGCGCCAAACCGGAGAAACTGATCGCCGCGGTCTGTCCACCGATCGTCGCCGTCGGTTGCTGGACTGTGGTTGACAACGGCGAGGAGGAGGCCGGTGCGCCGCTAGCCGGTGCATTGTTCACCGATCCCAGGCCGGTGCAGAAGACCGAGACGAACGTGCCTCGACGAGCAGGATTGGTCGCTGACACCGGAACGAAGGTGGCGGTATTCAGGATCGCTCCCGGCCCGCGACCGTCCTGGCTGCGGGTGAAGATGCCCGGAGCGGCGGTGACGATCGGGATAAAGAACGACCCGCTGAGGATACCCTCCCGGCTCAAACGCGCGGCAACTGAACCTGTGTTCAACGAAAACGGAAGTTGAACGTTGAGCTGTTGTCCGGAAGTGAAGAACAGCGGCACGGCGGTCGTGCCAATGGTCATCGTAGTCCCGCCGAGCGCGGTGGGCAGGGGCAGGCTCGTCGCGCTGGCCGGCGTGCTCGAGGCCAGACCCAATCCGAACACAGAGACGATCGAACCTGGGGCCATGCCGCCTTGGAAGCTCGCGCCATTCACCACACCGCCGTTGTTTACCGCGGGCTGCAGGAACGAGATCCAGTAGGGGATGTTGATACTTTGCCCATCCGTTTGGCTCCTGAGATTGACGTATCCCTCATAGCTGTCGCGCAGCGTGGACGTGGTGCTGACCGCGGCATTCAGGGTAACGCTGCCGCCGGCCGGAATCGTCACCGTGCTCTGGTCGACGGTCACTCGCAGTCCGGGATCGCCGAAGCGTGGCACTACCGCAACCGCCCAGGTCTCTGCCGAGGCGCCGAGGTTCGAGATTCTGATGGACGAGGAACTGCTGAACGGTCCTTGTCCCTGCAAGCCGAAACTTACCGACACCGGATCGGCCGCCAAGCGCGCCGCAACTGCTGCGGGCAGATTAAGCTTCCCCGCCCCGCTGTTCATGACGCTGATGGTCGCGCCGTCCTGGGTCTGGGTCAGCGGCGTCGCAGTGTTCACTAACACGCTCTTGATGTCGGCGGGACGAAGGTTGGGACGAAGCTGCTTGACGATGGCCGCGGCGCCCGCCACCAGCGGCGCGGAAAAACTGGTGCCGTCTTCCTGGGCGAAGCCGTCCGGGCTGTAGATTTCTCCGGTGGTATTGGCGTTCTGAGTCGCCGCATAGATGGTTTCGCCCGGCGCGACCAGGTCCGGTTTGATCAAGAATCTCAAAGTCGGGCCGCGGCTGCTGAAGTCGGCCACCAGGTCTGGCGTGACGGTCTGGGCGGTCTGCGCGCCGTCAATCTGCGCTTGGACCGCGCCGCCACTTGCCCGAACGAACGCGGCCAGGGCTTCCCCGCCCGTGTTGGAAATGCTAACTGAAGGAATCACCGAGCCTGCGGTGTCCATGTTGACGAATCCGCTGACGTTGTTGTAGATGATCGCGGCGCGGCTTCCGGCCGCCGCCGCATTGGCAATCTTCACCGTGAAATTGCAATTGCCGCGTTTGATCAGCGCGATGGCGCCATTCAGGCTGCCCGGCGGAAAACCATTGCAGCCCAAGCCGTCGGTGTCAAACTGAGAAACGTCCCTGACGGGTAACGGGCCGATGGTAGTACTGAACTTGGGATCTGATCCCGGAACCGAGGGCAGCGCCTGCACCGACGATGGGACCGGCGCGGGCGCGGTGACGCGAACCGCCTGGAAGAAAGCCCTGGAGTTGGTGGATGCTCCCACAGAGATCACGTCGGCAAGTGTGCCGGGTGAGCTGACAGTGCGGTTGCCCGGCCCGGCGTTGCCGGCGGAAATCACGACCACCACTCCGGCGCTGACGGCGTTGTGGTAGACGGTGATGGAGGTATTGTCGTTCGCCGGCTCGTCGCCTCCGCCGCTGAAGTTGATCACGTCCATGCCGTCCGCCACAGCCGCGTCGACGGCCTGGAGCACCCGGCTTCCGGCTGCGGTGCAGGAATTGGTGCTGGCACTGAACTGAAAAGCCTTGTAACTGCCGAGAAAGGCGCCCGGGGCTGCCCCGGCAATGGACGCCAACGGCGCTTGAGTTCGCCGCCCGGCCGCCACCGATCCTACAAACGTGCCATGCCCGCAGCGATCGATCATGTCGGATTCGTCGGAAAAGTTCCGCGCGGCAATCACCTTGTTGTTGACCGAAGCGGAGGAGGCTCCCGATCCAACCTTCGGAAAGCCTGCCGGGGCGGTAAATCCGGCGTCGGCAAACATCGGATTGCTCAGATCAATCCCGCTGTCGACGATCCCGATCTTGATGCCTCGCCCTGCGCCTTCTTCGCCGGTGGGAAG
This sequence comes from uncultured Acidobacteriota bacterium, assembly GCA_964410045.1. GTDB lineage: Bacteria > Acidobacteriota > Terriglobia > JAJPHL01 > JAJPHL01 > CAYPHP01. The sequence goes on from CAYPHP010000303.1 coordinate 2,734, forward strand.
TGTCGCCCAAACCTGGGGCACGCCGGCTAGACGCAGAGCAGTGTCCAGCTTGGTGCTGTAGACGGGTGCGAAGGTGGCGGATTTGACGCCGGGCTGCGCCGCGAGCCAAACCAACTCTTCCTCTGTCGCCTGAACCACCAGTGCGTTGAGCACGGTTTCGGTCTGGCCGTCGACCGGAATCCCGCGCTGCCGCAGACGCGCTGCCAGCGGCGCCTTGCTCAGCCGCAAGCCCTGACGGTAGACCTCCGCATCGGGTGAAAGCAGGCGAGCTCGCGCCGTCCGGTTCGCGGTCCGCTCGGCTTCACTCCGCGTGGCTGCCAGATGCTCCGCCAGACACGGCTGGTCGAGCACCACGATTGCCGGCCGGCGGTCCTGTGCGTTTGACAAAGTGGTGTGAGCCAACCAGCAAAAGAGAAGAGTGGTGAAGAAAACTTTCCGAGGCATGTCTTCCTTTTATTTTATACCAGACGGGGGTGACCGCGCGAAGGTTTCAGACCGCGGAGGACTCGGCGGCGACGGCGGCCGCGGCCGGCAGCCGGACCCGAAACGTGGATCCGCCGAGTTCCCGGCTGGCCACTTCGATCTCTCCGCCGTGCTCCTTGACGATACCGTAGCAGATGCTCAGACCCAACCCGGTGCCCCGCCCCACCTTTTTCGTCGTATAGAAAGGATCGAAGACGCGCGCTGGTTCCTTGACCCCGGGGCCGTTGTCGGAAAACTCCACGACGACGTCTCCCAACGGCTGCGGGCCAAGCCAGCGGGCTCCGGCAAAGGTTGGTAAGCCGCCCGCGGGCCGTTTTTCGGAATACGTGCGAACTTCCAGGACCGGCGGTTGATTGGTCTCGCTCATGGCATCCAAAGCGTTGGTGACGATGTTCAGACAGACTTGCTCGAGTTGATGGCGGTCGCCCATCACGGGGGGCAGTCCCTCGGCGAACTGCCGGATCACGGTCACGTTGCCGGCGCGCAGGTCAATGTCGCGCAGCACCAGGGCGTCTTCGACCATCCGGTTGAGATCCAAAGGCTGCCGCTCGGGCTTGGACTGTCGTGAGAAGCTCAACAGATCCTGAATGATCTTCTGGGTCCGCTGGGTCTGGCGGAGAAGTTTCGATAGGAAATCCGAACCCTTCACGCTGACATGGCTGCCCAACAATTGGGCATACCCAATGATGGCGGCCAGGGGATTGTTCAATTCGTGGGCCACTCCCGAAACCAGTTGGCCCAACGCGGCCATCTTCTCGGTCTGCAGCAGTTTTTCCTGGGCTTGGCGCAAATCTTCGTAGGCCCGGCGTGCCTGTTCGTAAAGCTGCGCGTTCTCCAGCGCATCGCGCACTTGGCGGGCAATGTTTCCGAGTAGCGTTTCTTCGCTCCTGGTGAGAACCCGCTCGCGGCGGTTGGCCGCAGCGATCACCGCCAGCAGCCGGGGACCGACCAGAGGCAGAATGGCTACCGACTGCATTCCCTCGGCCATCTGCACGGCGCGGATCTCCGGGCTGAGCGGACCCAATTCCGCAACCGAGATCGCCGGACGGCGAGCCTGACGAATGGCGGCGATGTTCTCCGCGGAAATCGGGAAGAGCGCGAACTGCTGACCCAGTGCACTTTGGTAGCCCGTAGCCGCCGCCCGGGTCGCTTGCAGGTTGGTCTCGTCCGCCAAGTACACCGCCACGGTGTCGAAGTCGAACAGACGGCGCAACTCTTCCACCACGCTGCGGAGCACTTCTTCTTTGTCCAAGCTGTGCATCAGGCGTTCGGTCAAGGCGTGCACCTTGGTCAGGATCTCGTTATGCCGCAGCAGCTCGGATTCCGCCTTGATGCGCTCGGTGACGTCCACTAAGAAGCCCTGGTAGCGCACCACGCGCCCAGTGTCGTCGCGAGTGGCAAAACTGGTTTCGAGCGCCACCACCTCGGCCCCATCCCGGCGGCGCAGGCGGACCTCGTAATCCTCGAGGTGATCCTGGCGGTCGATCAGTTGCTGTTGACGCCGACGGTCCTCGGGGTGGACCCAGAGGTCCTGAACGTTGATCTGCAAGAGTTCCGCACGCGAGTATCCCAGCATGCGCGCCAGAGCTTCATTGCAGTCCACCATCTGGCCCTGAGGCGAGGAGATGAACAGGCCTTCCCGAACGTTCTCAAAAACGTACTGATACCGTTCCTCGGCCAAACGGCGGTCCGAAATATCCCGCACAATATGCAGGCATCCGCCGGCGTCGCTGCGCGGCGAAGTGGAGACCAGGAAGTAGCCTTGCAGATCCGGATCGAAGCGTCCGTCGGGGGCCGCGCCTTCGCAAAACGGGCAAGTGTGCCAGTGGACGCCCGCACCCGGTAAGACTTCACGGCATGCCGACCCGACCAATTGCTCCGCCGGCAGACCTAGGCGCGAAGCCAACGAGTCATTGACGCGTTCGATCCTGCCTGCTTCGTCGTGAACCAGCACCAGGTCGGTCAGCGAGTTCACTGTGTTCACCCATTCGCGATGGGCGCGGGAAACCGATTCCAGGAGCTGCGAGGATTCGAGGGCGCGTCCCACTTGCTGGCCCACTTCGTCCATGATTCGCTGGTCGGCAGGAGAGCCCAGCATCCGGCGGTCGTAGCCGATCACCAGCAAGCCCAATACGCGGACACTGCCGGGCAGCGGAATCAGGGCCAGCCCGTTCAGGCCCGGCGCATCCAGCAGCACACAGGCTTGCTCCAACTCGGTCATGCTGCTGACCAC
>CAYPHP010000304.1:0-351 GCA_964410045.1 uncultured Acidobacteriota bacterium
TCGGTGTCCCAAGAAGGTTCAGGATTACAACAGGCTGGCGGGAATTGGCCCGCGAACGGCGCGCCTTGCCACCCGACATCGTCGGGTGCTTCCATGACGCCTGAAAGCAAGAGTAGCGTCGCCGCGGCCAGGAACGCCGCCGTGATGATCGAACCCGCAACCAGTCGATGAATATTCTGCCTCCGCGGGAGCGGACATACCCAACAGTAGTAGACACGCTCGGTGCAGTGGAGGTTCCCGTTTGGTTCGATGGGTCCGTAACCGTCGATCTGAGCATCGAGCGGGCAGCACCGGCGGCAGCCGCGAGGAAAGCGAGTGCCGCGCCAGAAGCAGTTTTCTGCCCGGGCCGCC
>CAYPHP010000304.1:361-3206 GCA_964410045.1 uncultured Acidobacteriota bacterium
ACCCAGTAGGGCAGACATTCTTGTCTGCCTCCGGTTTTATCGCACCGCGATCGTCGCCGTGTTGCTGGCGACGCCGTTCTGGACGATCACCAGCGAGACGGCGCTTCCCGGCGCGACGCCTGCCGGCACCACGGCGTTGACCTGATACAGCCCGACGAAACCGGGCGCGAGGCCGGCGAAATCCACTCTGGCGTCCTGGCCGCCGATGCGCACCGTGACCGGCGCGACCACGCGGGCCAGCGGCTCGGCGCCGGGCGCAGGACGTCCCGAAACGACTGGCGGCTCGGTCATGCCTAATCCTGTGGCGAAGATCTGCACCACGCCGCCGACGGGTACCGCGCCGCTGGAATCTGCCAGCGCGCCGGACGCGTTCAGGATCGCGCCTTGACCGGTACCTTGCTGGTTCAAGGTGAAGATCCCCGGACGCGCTTCGCCCACCGTGACCGTCTCCGGCACGGTCAAGAAATCGGCCGCCTTCACCACCACCTGATGACGCGTATTGGGCGTCAGCTCGAACGGCAACTGCGCATTGATCTGCCCGGTCGAGGAATAGAACAGCGGCACGTCGGTGCCGGCAATCGACAGGGTCGCGCCGGCGAGGTTGGTGGGCAGGGGCAGGGAGGCCGCGCCGCCTTGTCCCGCCGACATGTTCTTGCCGAACACTGAAATGATGCTTCCCGGGGCCACCGTACCGTCCTTGGCGAAGCTGGCGGCGTTGACGATGCCGCCCGGAAAGACGGATGGCGCGGCGGGATTGGGATTGTCGCGGACCGCGCCCGGCACTTGCAGTTGCGCATCAGCCAGCGGCGGTGACAGCGCGCGAATCGACAAGTTCACCTGCGAGCCGGTATTGAGCGGACGCCAGCTTGCCGTGTACACTCCGGTGCCCAGGCTGGCCAGCGCCAGCGGCGGATCGCCATTCGAGAAGCTGGCCACCACCGTCGCGCGCGGCACGGGATTGCCGCAATCGTCCGCCACCTGCACTTCGAGCGCGGTCGGCCAACCGACCGAGGACGAGAACGAGCCGCCCAGGCTTCGCATCACCGCCAGGAGGCGTTGCGGCACGCAGGCCGCCGCAGCGCCGTGCGCGCCGGCCGTCGCTTGCGGCACCACCAGAAACAGCACGTTTACCACCTGCGACGGACTGCTGTCGGCGAACAACAGGGTTACTGCGCCGCGGTAAACACCGGGCGCGAGACTCCCCAGCGACGGTTGAATGATGAGCGTGCGCGGATCGGTAGGCGCAACCCGGAACGCCCGCGGCGAGGCGTCCAGCCAGTTGGCGCCGTCAAACGTCAGCAGACCTCCGCGGACTTCCACGCTGCCGGGAACCGGCGTCGCCAGCCGCGCCGTCTGCGACCCGGGCGACGATGTGCCGGCTTGGGTGGCGAAAATCAATCCGGTGGGCCGGACCAGGACTCCGGGATTGCTGCCGCGCGGCAACACGTTCAGATCCACGGTCACGGCTTGCGGCGTGTTGTCGGCGTTGGGAGCGCGCACGCGGATGAAGCCGCTGTATTGGCCGGCGCGGAGGCCGGTGACGTCCACCGAGACATCCACCGTGGGAATCTGCAGCGAGTTGGCCACGCTCGACCCGCTCGAGGGCGTCACGCTGAGCCAGGTTCCGCCGGAGAGCGTGACCGCCTCTGCGCTCCAGCTCATGGTTCCCTGTCCGACGTTGAGGATGCCCAAGTTCTGGGAGGGCGCGGCGGCGCCGCCTTCCACTCCGGTGAAGAACAGTCCGCTCTGGCTCACCAGAATCGTCTGGACCGTGCGGGTGAGAATCAAGGTCACAGTGGCCGCGCTGCTTTGCCCGCCCGAACCGTTCACTTGAATGCTCCCGGTGTGAACGCCCGCCGGAAGACCGGCGATGTCGACAGCCACCTGCGTCGTGGCCGGAGTCACGGAAGAGGTCGTTCCGGCCGCGGGACCGAGACTGAGCCAGTTCCCTCCCGACGTCGTCGTGGCGGTCGCGGTCCAGTTCAGTGTTCCTCGTCCGCTGGAACCGATGCGCAACGTCTGCGGCGCGGGATTGCCCGCTCCGGTCTGCGCCGTGAAACTCAAGCTGCCGGGATTGAGCGACAGGGTTGCCGGCGGAGCGGCGGTGACGGTCAGCGTAATGTTGGCGGTCTGCACGCTGGGCGTCGCCAGCGGCGATTGCACGGTGACGGTTCCTTGATAAGTCCCCGGCGCGAGTCCGGTGACGTTGGGCGTGACGGTGATGCTGCCGGGCACCGATCCGGAGGCCGGATTCACCGTCAGCCAGTTGCCGCCGCCCGACGTGGACGCCGACGCGTTCCAGCCCAGGCCCAGCGTGGGGCTGGTGACGGCGAACGATTGCGGAGGCAAAGTCGTGCTGTCGTCGGTGCCGGTGAAGGTAAGCGAGGGCGGGGTTACGGCGATGGACGGGCGGGCCACCAGCACCCGGCGCACGCGGTCGTTGTCCGTGTCCGCGATCAGGATGTTGCCCGCCATATCCACGGACACGCCCCAAGGATTGCTCAGAGAGGTGCTCGTGGCAGTCACCCCGTCCCCTGTGTAGCGGCCCAGGGCGGTCTCGGAATCGACAAAGCCGTCGCCCGCGATGGTGGTGATGATCCCGCCGCTCACCTTGCGGATCTTCTGGTTATAGGTGTCGGCGATGTACAGGTTTCCGGCAGCGTCGACGGCGAGGCTGGCCGGATTGCAGAGGGACGCAGCGGTCGCCGGACCTCCATCGCCGTCAGCATTGCACCCGCGGGGAGGAATGTTGCCGGGTAGTCCGTTTCCTGCCACCGTAGTGATGATGCCGCTCGGCGTCACTCGGCGAACGAGGTCGTTGGCGTCCCCGATGTATAGGTTGCCG
>CAYPHP010000304.1:3216-5073 GCA_964410045.1 uncultured Acidobacteriota bacterium
ATGCCCGAGGGAAAAGCCAGCGTGGCGCTGGTCGCCGGGCCGCCGTCACCGGTAGCCCCGGGCGTACCGGTCCCAGCGAATGTGGTAATCACTCCCGAGGGTGTCACGCGGCGGATGCGGTGATTGCTCTGGTCGCCGATGTACAGGTTGCCCGCCGCATCGAACGCCAGACCCGCCGGAAAGTTCAGTGGCGCATTGGTTGCCGGACCATTGTCGCCGCCAAAGCCCCTGGTTCCATTACCGGCAAAGGTGGTGATCACGCCGGTGGGGCTGATCCGGCGAACCCGATGGCTGGCGTAGTCGGCGACATAGAGATTCCCTCCGGCGTCCAGAGCCAGATTGACGGGATAGTTTATGGCTGCCGCGGTGGCGGGGCCGTTGTCGCCGGAAAAGTTGGCGATGCCGGTGCCGGCGATCGTGCTGATGTTTCCAGCGGCGTCCACCTTGCGGATCCGGTTGTTGTTGGCATCGGCGATGAACAGATTGCCGGCGGCGTCGGCGATGGCGCGCAACGGCGTCGCCAGCAGGGACGTGCCCGCCGGCCCGCCGTCGCCGCCGAAGCGGTACTCTCCGTTGCCGGCCACGGTGTTGATCACGCCGCCGGGAAAAAACTTGCGAATGCGGAAGCTGTTGCCCTCGGCGGTATACACCGCTCCGGCCGTGTCTACGGCGATGGAGAAGACCCCGGCGAACGATGCCGCCGTGGCCGGGCCTCCGTCGCCGCCGAACGCCGTTGCGCCGGTGCCGGCGACCGTGCTGATGATGCCTTGCGGGTTGACCCGGCGAATCTTCCCGTGTTGCGAATCCGAGATGTAGACGTTGCCTTGGGCGTCAGTGGCAAGCCCATCGGGCCTGAGAAATGTCGCGCTGGTTGCCGGACCACCGTCGCCCGCGGCACCGGACGTCCCGGTTCCGGCGAACGTGGTGATGACTCCCTGCGCGCTGACGCGACGGATCCGGCGACGGAGGGTCTCCGCCAAGTAGATGTTCCCGGAGGCATCGCTGGCCATGGCCAGGAGCTGCAAGGAGGCGGCCGTCGCCGGTCCTCCGTCGCCTGGGTTGGCGGTTCCGCCTCCGGCGATCGTGCTGATCGTGCCGCTGCTGAGATCCACCCGCCGCACCCTCGACGAAGTGGCAATCAGCAGGCGGCCGGAAGGATCGAAAGCCAGCCCGTAGACATAGCCGATCCCGCCGCTGGTGGCCGGACCGCCGTCGCCGCTGATTTCATTCACGCCGTTTCCCGCCACCGTGCTGATGATTCCGGATGGAGTGATTTTGCGAATGCGGAAGTTGTAGGAGTCCGCAAAGTACAGGTTGCCTGCGGCATCGCTAATCATCGCGCGGATGTATTTGAGGGAGGCGTTTACCGCGGGTCCGCCATCCCCCGAGAATCCTTCGATTCCGTTTCCGGCCATCACCGAGAGGATGCCCGAGGGGTTGATCCGGTAGATCAGCTTGTCTTCATAGGCGCCGGCCCAGATGTTGCCGGCGGCGTCGACGTGGACACGGACCCGGCCGATAGGAATGCTCAGCGCCGGCTGACCGTCGCCGCGGAAGGTGTAGTTGTTTCCCGCGATCGTGGTGATTACACCTTGCGCGGCGATCCCTGCGGGCCACGCAAGCAGCAGCGTCCAGGCGAGACGTGCGCGCATCGTCATCGGGTCCATGCTATGTCCGTCGGGTGGAGAAGACAAGATCATCGGGTGCCGCAAAAGTGCTAATGTCAGGCGATCATGCGAGTGGCAGCGCTGATTCTGTGTCTGGCAGCCATCCTCGGCGCGCAGAGCAAGCGCATCGTAATCGGCGCGGACACGGTGCTCGCGCTTTCCGCGGCGGTGATGGGCGGGGACATGCGCG
>CAYPHP010000304.1:5083-5448 GCA_964410045.1 uncultured Acidobacteriota bacterium
GCAGGGGGCAGGTACTTCGCAAAACGCGAATCGTCGTCGAGGGCGGGAGGATTGTCGCGCTCAATCCCAAAGCCGCGCCGCTCGATTACGACTTGCGCGGCCTGACCGTGTCGCCCGGCTGGATCGACTCGCACGTACATATCACCTGGGTCTTCGGCAAAGACGGAAAGAATGCCGGCTCGGGCGGAACCACAGCGGAAGCCGCGCTCGAAGCAGCGGCCAATGCCTGGGCGACGCTGATGGCCGGATTCACGACCGTGCAAGACATGGGCTCGCCCACCAGCGTTCCGTTGCGCGATGCCATCGCGCTGGGCAAACTCCCCGGCCCGCGCATCCTGACCGCCGTCGAGGGGCTCGCCGGTCGC
>CAYPHP010000305.1:0-5441 GCA_964410045.1 uncultured Acidobacteriota bacterium
GGAAAGTTCCGGAGCCTTCCAGAACGTAGAGCAACTCCTGCTGATCGGGCTGGGTATGCAGACCGGCATATGCGCCGGGTGCCATCTCGGTCTCGGCGATGACCGTGAAGGGCGGAGCGTCCTGTTCGCCGTAGTGGGGGATGCGTAGAAAGCGGCCCGCGCCGCCGAACAAACCCTCCACGACTGACGGAGTCACCCCTTTTCGGTTGCTGACAAATCGGTCCACAGTAACTCTCCTTCCCGAATGGCGGCGCGTACACGGATTCGTTCGGCGTCCAAGTCCAGCAAGAGATAATCGTGGGGAAAGGCCAAGCCGAGCAGCGCGGCGGGTTGTGACCCGGCCATGCGCAGCACATCGGCCAAGCCCAAACCCGTGAACGCCATGACCTTGGAGACCGCCACGTCCATCCGCAAGGCCGAGCCGGCCAGCCGCCCGGTACTCAACTGCACGCGGCCTTCCGGCGTTAATTCCACATCCTGCTCGCCGAGTTTGTATCCGCCCGGCAAACATCCTGCGGGGGCCACGGCATCGGTAACCAACACAGAACGGGAAACGCCCTTGGCGCGGATCATGGATTTCACCATCGCGGGAGGCAGATGGTGGCCATCCACGATGAAGGAAGCGGACAACTCGTCGGCGGCGAGTTGTTCCCAGATGATGTTGTGATGCCGATGAATCAATTCCGTCGCGCCGTTTCCCAAATGGGTGGACAAACGCGCGCCCGCGGACACGGCTTCGCCGATCAATCCGGCGGGCGCGGCGGTGTGACCGATGGCCACCACGATTCCTTGCCGGACCAGCCATTCGGTGAACGACACCGCCCCCGGCACTTCCGGCGCCAGAGTCACCAAACGAATCCGGCCGCCGGCGGCTTGTTGCAGACTCGCGAACTCCTCGCGATCGGGCGGGCGAATCGCGGCGCGCAGGTGCGCTCCACGCGGACCGTCCTCAGGGGAGATATACGGACCTTCTAGATGGATTCCAACAATCGACGGTCCGGCGATCGGGTCCACCGCCGCCTCTGCCGCGACCGTCAGGCAACGGCAAAGGTGCTCCCGCGATGCGCTGATGATCGTAGGACAAAAGCGGGTGACACCTGTGGTCCACAAAGCACGCACCGCGATTCGGTAATCTTCCAGGCTGACGGACACGGAGTTGAAATCCACTCCCGCAAGGCCGTTCACCTGCAGGTCGAAAAAGGCGGGCGTCAGCCAGCCAGCTCGAAGGGATCCGGCCCCTGCGGCCTCCACCGCCGCCTCCACTCCGGTTTCAGGGTTCCTGCCGCTGAGTCTCATGAACGTCGTGCCGCTGTGCCGATCCCAGGATACCCCCGGACCCCATTTGACCGGTCCAGAATCAGGTTGACCCGGACGGTTCCTAACTCCTTTTTTTCTCCCCCCTTGACTCTCCAATGTTATAGTTTGTGGGAAGTCAGGCGGAAGTGGGAGTACTCCCCATTTTCTGCACGGGGTGATGACGACTTGTGCTCTTTGATAACAGGAGGATTCTAATGCGCACGCGCTGTATGCTCCTGGTTGCGCTGGTAGTTGTTGTTGGCTCGACCTGTCTGCTGGCCCAAGCTACGAGTGGAAGCAAGCCTGTGTTTACCGGCAATGCTCCCGAGCGTGATCCCTTCAATCCGACGGCAAGCGAGTACGGAGTCACGGGTTTGTGGAAGGTGATCTCGGCCGACACGCCCCCGGCCCGCAGTTTCGGTCTAACCACGTTCATCGATCGCATCAACCGGAACCCTGGGCAGATGACCATCACGACCATCGGCGAGAGCGCATTTTTCTCTCCGCACGATCGGGTGGAGTTGGGCGTTCAGGTGAACCTGAATCGCCGGGTGCTGGCGCGGCGCCAGGACCAGCTGAGTTGGGGACAAGCGAATCTGTTTACTCGGGGATTCTCCGGCGGTTGCGCCGGCTGCCCCATCCTGCTCGCGCCAGTGGGTATGCCTGGCCTGCGGATTCCCCAGCTTCGCGATACCCGCACCAACGCGCTGACCGGACGCGCCGGCTATTACCCGCTGCTCCCCTACGTGGCCAACCGTTCGTCGAACGGCTTCGCTGAAGTAGTGGTCAGCGGCAAAGTCAACCTGCTCTCGGAAAACCGCGGCGATAACGTGAGCGTGGCCCTGCGCCCGTGGATGGCCATTCCCACACACATTTCCGAGGAAGACCTGTTCAACGTCGGCAACCAGACCGGGGAAGTCGCCGCCGGAATGGACCTTTTGATCAGCAAGAACGTCGGCAGCGCCGGCTTGCACTTCAACGGCGGCTTCGCCTACTTCCCCGACCAGAAGAAGCGCGGTGGGTTGATTGCCGACATGCCCAACATGATCCCGTTGAAGGTGGGCATCAACATTCCGCGCACTCGCCGCCTGCAATTCATCGGTGAGATCACTTCTGAAATTATGGCCGGTGGAACCTCGCGAACCAGCATCGATTCAGGGAACCCGGTGGACATCACCGGCGGTTTCCGAGCCTACCCATGGAATTGGATGGCCTTCACGGCCGGCTACCGCCACACCCTGAACCAGTTTGGCGGCGACAAGAACGGCTTTGTCGCGACCGTTTCAGCCACCTACGTCCCGGTGGCGGCGGTGCCTGTGCTGGTGCCCCCAACGCTCACCTGCTCCGCGGATCCCCGTTCCGGCCTGGCCGGGACCGTTTTCCGCCTGTCGGCGCAAGCGTCCACGACCACCGGGCGGACCTTGAATTACGCCTGGGCCACTCCCCAGGGCAAGCTGGACGGCACCGGGCCGAGCGTGCGCTTCGATTCCACAGGATTGCGGCCGGGCGATTACAACGCCACGGTCCGCGTGGATGACGGCGCGGGCGGTTTTGCCGATTGCACGGTCACGGTGACCGTGAATCAGCCGCCGCGTCCCAACCCGCCGACCGCGTCCTGCTCGGTGGACCGCGGCAGCGTCAACCCCGGCGAGTTCGTCACCTTCACGGTGCGCGGCGCCAGCCCGGATAATCGTCCGCTGCGCTACGCCTGGTCCTCCACCGGCGGCACTCTCCAGGGCAGCGGCACTTCGGTGCGGCTCGACACTACCAACCTGGCTCCTGGCACTTACACCGCTTCGGTCCGCGTCACAGATGATCGCAATCTGAGCGCCGAATGCTCGGCCAGCACCACGGTCCGGGCCATTCCGCCGCGGCCGGTGATGAGCAAGCTGAACGAGTGCACCTTCAAGCCCAAGGTGGTCCGCGTGGACAACGCCTGCAAGGCCATCCTGGACGACGTAGCTCTGCGCCTGCAAAGCGACGCTGATGCCAGCTCCGTGGTCATCGGCTACCACACCGAAGGTGAAGCGCCCCGGCGCTACACTGGCCCCTCGTACGCGGCACAGCGTGCCAGCAACGTGAAACTCTATCTGGTCAACGAGAAAGGCATCGCCGACGGCCGCGTGCAGGTTCGCGCAGCCTCCGAACCGGGCTACAAGATCGAAATGTACCTGGTTCCGCGCGGCGCATCCTACACCGGCGCCGGACAGATTGAGAAGGAGTCGCCCAGCGCGAAGCCCTACCCGGGCCACAAGCCGCCAAAACCGGTTCGCAAGGCTGCTCCGAAGAAGGCTGAGCCGAAGAGCTGAGCAGACTTCTTCCGGCACTTTTCCTCCTGGTTGCCATCGGGGTTGCTCAACCCCGGTGGCAGCCGGTGGGACCCACTGGCGGTGATGCCCGTTCCCTGGCCGCCAATCCCACCGATTTCTTCCACCTCTACCTCGGTACCAGTAACTCTCAAGTCTATTCCTCGACTGACGGAGGCAAGACTTGGTTCTGGCTTTCGCAGGTCGCGCCGCGCTCCGATCTCGTCGTAACCCGTCTGGTAGTGCATCCTGGAAACCCGCGGATGGTGCTGGCCGCGGCTTGGTCGCAGACCGACGGTGGCGGGGGCGTCTTCCGTTCCACTGACAGCGGCAGGTCCTGGACTCCGTTTCGGGACCTCGACGGGCAATCGGTGCGCGCCCTGGCCGTCTCCCGTAAGGACCCGGCGATTATGGTGGCTGGAACTCTGCAAGGCGTTTATCAATCCACGAACACCGGCCGCTCCTGGCTGCGGGTTTCGCCGCTCAATCACCCCGAGTTGCGCAACGTCTGATCAGTGGCCGTCGATCCCGAAGACCCGCGGGTGATCTACGCCGGCACCTCCCACCTGCCTTGGAAGACCACCGACGGCGGTGCGACCTGGTTTTCCATTAAGGAAGGCTTGATCGACGACTCGGACGTTTTCGCCGTCATCGTCGACGTCACCGACCGGGACATCCTCTACCTGGGGGCCTGCTCGGGAATCTACCGCAGTGATACGGGCGGACGTTTGTGGCGAAAGATTCAGGGGATCCCGCTCACCGCGCGCCGCACCCGCGCCCTTCGGCAAGACCCGCTGGCGCCGCCGACGGTCTACGCGGGAACCACCGAAGGTCTGTGGATGACTCGCAACGGCGGCGCTTCCTGGCGTCTGCTGACCTCGCCCAAGCTGATCGTCAACGAAATCCTGATTGACCCGATCAATCCCAACCACCTGATGCTGGCCACCGACCGCGCCGGCATTCTGCAGACCTGGGACGGCGGCGAGACCTTCAAATCCACCAACGACGGTTTCTCTCATCGCCAGATCTGGCAACTGCGCTCGGAAGGTCCGGTGCTGGCGGCCGCGGTTCGTCACGACAAGGAATACGGCGGGGTCTTCTTCTCGGAAAAAGGCGGAACCTGGAAGCAGGTCGTGGAAGGTTTGAACGATCAGGATGTGCTGGCCTTGGTCCGGACGGCTAACGGCGAGTGGCTGGCGGGTGTCGACAACGGCCTTTACCGGTTGAACGGAGCGGTCTGGGAGCGGACCGGAGGGCTGACCATCCACATGGACGATCTCCAGCGTGATGGCGACCAACTCTACGCCGCCACACCCTCAGGAATGATGCACTCCGGTGACCACGGGCGAAGCTGGAAACTGGTTTCCCCGCCCCAGCACGTGGAGCGCGTGGCGGCATCCGGAAAACTGCTGGTCGCAGCCACACAGGACGGTCTGCTGGTTTCCACCGATGGCGGCGCGAAGTGGCGCATCACCACATTCCCGGAATCCCGCGTGGTGGTCTACGCGCTGGTGCTGTCGGGACGGTCGGTCTATGCCGCCACTGGACGCGGGCTCTTCCGGTCGCCGGACCTGGGAGACAACTGGGAGCGTCACGGGCGCGGGATTCCCCTGGGTCCGGTGTACGACGTGCTCCTGGACCCGGCGAATCCCAAGCAGATCTATGTGGCCTCGGGCCATGGAAACGCCGTCTACGTCTCTCGCGACGGAGGAGAAAGTTACGAAACGCTTCCCGGCAACGGCCTCCACGGACGCGATCCGCGGCGTCTGGCGTTTGGTCCCAGCGGCAGTCTTTACGTGGCCAGCGGCAATGATGGTCTGTTCGTTTGGCTTCCTTAGG
>CAYPHP010000306.1:0-5437 GCA_964410045.1 uncultured Acidobacteriota bacterium
TCTGGTATTACTTCCGCGAAACCGACTACGAGCGAATCATGGAGATGTGGCGCAGCGGCGACAACATGGCCAAAGCCGCGGCCCTGATGACCGACACTACGTTCACCTCGCGCCTGCTCGGCAGCGCCTGGCCGGGCCATTTCAACCGGCCGATCGCCGAGGCCATGGACGCGAACATCCGGAAAGTCGGCCTGCCGCAATGGTCGGACGCCGATCAGGAGCTGGCTAAAGGCTTGCAGAAGGAACTGAAGCAGGCGGTACGCGGCCTGCCCTCGCGGATCCCCGAGATGCGCGCGCCGCGTGCTGAACCAGCCCCTGGCAGCGAAGCGGCGGATGCACCTGGCGCCGCCGTCCCCACCGGCGGTGGATCCGACGATATCGGCGACGTGTCGTGGAATGTCCCCACCGTCACCCTGCGCTACCCGTCGAACATTCCCGGCGGTCCCGGGCACAACTGGGCCAACGCCATCGCCATGGCCACGCCGATCGCCCACAAAGGCGTGGTGGCCGGCGCCAAGGTCCAGGCCTTGACCATGCTCGACATCCTGCTCCGCCCCGAACTGGTGCAGAAGGCGTGGGATTACTTCAACAACGTCCAGACCAAGGACATCAAGTACAAGAGCTTCCTGCGTCCCGACGACCAACCCGCCATCTGGCTGAACCGCGGAATCATGGAGAAGTACCGCCCGCAGATGCAGAAGTTCTACTACGATCCCGCGAAGTACAGCAGTTACCTGGAACAGTTGGGGATCAGGTATCCGACGGTGCGCCCATGACCACACGACACATTGTTCTCGCCGCAAGACCTGTTGGTTTCCCGAAAGATACTGACTTCCGCCTGGAAGAAGTGCAGTTGCCCGAACCTGGTCCCGGCCAAGTGCTAGTGAAGAACCGCTACATGTCCGTGGACCCCTACATGCGCGGCCGCATGAACGACGTGAAGTCGTACTTCCCATGCTTCCAGCTCAACCAGCCACTTGACGGTGGAGCGATCGGTGAAGTCGTCGCGTCAAACAACGCCAACTTCCCAGCCGGGACCGTGGTCAGCAACATGTCCGGATGGCGCGAGCATTTCGTCTCCGACGGCGCGGGCCTTACGCCGATTAACGCCAAGATAGCTCCCTTGTCGGCGTTCCTGGGCGTGCTGGGTATTCCGGGATTCACCGCATGGTATGGATTGAAGTTCATCGGCGAGCCAAAGCCCGGCGACACGCTGTTGGTTTCAGCGGCTGCCGGGGCCACCGGATCGCTGGTCGGCCAGCTTGGAAAGCTGTGGGGCTGCCGCGTGGTCGGTACGGCCGGGAGCGCCGAGAAGTGCGATTATCTGAAGCGCGAGATGGGCTTTGACGCAGTGATCAACTACAAGACCGCCGGGGATCTTGACGCCGCCTTGCGCCAGGCCTGCCCCGCGGGCATCAACGTATATTTCGAGAACGTCGGCGGCGCGATGCAGGAGGCTGTGCTGCGGCACATCAAGCCGTTCGCGCGGATCGTGCTTTGCGGCTTGATCGATCAATACAACGACACGGCCATGCGCCCGGGACCGAACTGGGCGCCGCTGCTGATCTGGCGCGCCAAGGTACAGGGCTTCATCATCACCGACCACATCGACAAACTCGCCCAGTTCTTCGCCGAGGTCGGACCCTTGGTGGCCGGCGGCAAGGTGAAGTATCAGGAGACGGTGGTCGAAGGCCTGGCCAACGCGCCGCGCGCATTCATGGGTCTGCTGCGCGGCGAGAACGCCGGAAAGATGGTCGTCAAACTGTAGGGGCGAGCCCCTGCGCTTGCCCTACTGGTTACCACCAGCGGTCGGCCGGGCCGGCGCTGGACCCTGCACGGATTCGGTCCAAGTCTTCTTCGGATACTTCGGACGCGGCGGAATCGGCTTCAGGGTTTTCAGCCCATCGTTCACCAACTCGATGGCTTTTTCGAGCTGCGGGTCCATTCCCTTGACCACCAGGTCGGGCCGCTGCTCGACCACGTGATCCGGATCGACGCCGTGATTCTCGACGATCCATTCCCCGCCGTTGTCCGTCGACCAGAAGGCGACTTCAGGTGCGGTGACGCTGCCGCCATCCATCATGGGAATGCTGCGGGAAATGCCGATCAGGCCGCCCCAGGTCCGCGTGCCGACGATGGGACCGATCTTCTCGCGCTTGAAATACCACGGGAAGGCGTCTCCGCCGGAACCAGCCAGCTCATTCACGATCATGACTTTGGGTCCTCGCACGGCTACCGGAGGCCAGAGCGTGTCCTTGCCCTCGCGCGGTGAAACCAGGTTCAGCAGCTTGCGGCTGAGTTTCTCCGTGTAGAACGTCGGAATCATGCCGCCCCGGTTGTAACGCTCGTCGACAATCAATGCATCTTTACCGGCCTGCGCACTCAGGTATTTGTCGAACATGATCAGGCCGTCGATGCTGGTGTCGGGAACGTGCATGTACCCAGCCCGGCCGCCGGTGGCTTCCGACACTTTGCGGCGGTTGGTCTCCACCCAATCCATGTAGCGCAGATTCACTTCGCCATTCACCGGCCGCACGCTGATTTCCCATGCGCCTTGCTCGCTGGGCTTGTCGTTGATCTTCAGCGTGACCACTTTGTTGGCCAGATCCTGGAAATAGGCGTACGGCTCGGCCGTAGTCTTCACCGGCAGTCCGCCGACCGCGATCAGGTAGTTGCCTTCCTTCACCTTGAGCCCCGGTTCCGTAAGCGGCGACCGCGTGTTCTGGTTCCAGTTTTCCCCGGCGTAGATCTTCTTGATGCGGTAGAAGCCGCTGTCGACTTCGAAATCCGCTCCCAGCATGCCCACCTGCACACGGCGGCGGTCCGGCACCACGCCTCCGCCGACGTAAGTGTGCGACGTATTCAGCTCGGCGATCATCTCGCCAATGATGTAATTCAGGTCGCTGCGATGGGCCACCCAGGGCAGCAGGGCTTCGTAGCGCTTGCCGATGGCGTTCCAGTCGAGTCCGCCCATCGCCGGATCCCAGTAGAAATCGCGCTCGATGCGCCACGCTTCCTTGAAGATCTGTTTCCATTCCTCCTTCGGATCTACCACAGTCTGCAGACCGGCGGTGGCCAAGCGTCCGTCGCCGACCTTCTTGCCGGGCTGAGGATCCACAATGCCGTAGGTGTCGCCGGAACGGTAGATCACCTTGGCGCCTTCCTTATCCAGGTCGTAGTTGTTGATGCCAGTGAGCAGCACTTTGTTTTCGCGCTTCTTGACGTCGTAGAGGTTGAGCGTAGCCGAGGGCTGCGCCGGACCCGGCGTGCCAGCCTGTAAGACCTCCATTGGATTCGACAAATAGAACAGCTTGTCCTTGCGCGCTTCCAGACGCCCGTAGACGCCAGCGGGCACCGGGACCTGAGAGATGCGACGCCCGATCCCTTCGAGATCCACCTGGATCGGCTTGGGCTCCGGCTTCTTGGTTTCCTTCTCGTCGGTCTTTTTCTCTTCGGCCTTAGCGGGAGCCGCGGCCGCAGCAGGTTCCTTCTTCTCTTCGGCTTCCTTCTCCTCATCACTCTGCGGACCAAACGGCGAAGCCTCGTCGGCCTTCAGCGTGAGGGCGAAAATGCCGGTGGTGTTGTAGTAGCCGAACAAGACGTCCTGACGGCTGCCGGTGGGATAGAAGAAGCGGTTCGAGAAGAAGTAGAGATATTTGCCGCCGGGCTCGAAGACCGGCCGGAAATCGTCGTAGAAACCGTCGGTCAGTTGGGTCACCTTCTTTTGATCCAGGGAATAGAAGTACAGCGAGCGATTCCCGTTTGGACCGGCCTTGGTGTAGGCCAGCCAGCGACTGTCCGGCGACCACTGCGGCAGTGCGCCCGAGCGGTACTCGGCGGTGTCCGCCAGCACAGGTTTCTTGTCCTGGATGTCGACGTACCACAGCCTCAGTTTCTTGTCCGTGTATACCAGCTTCTTGCTGTCCGGCGACCAGCCCAGGTCAAAGCGGTAGCTGTCGCCGTCGGTTGTAACGCGTACTTCCTCGCCGCCTTTCTGCGGGCGCAGGTAGATCTCGTACTCGCCGCTGCGATCGGAGAAATAAGCCACCCACTTGCCGTCAGGCGACCATACGGAATTCAGCTCATGCACGCCGGGCGTTTCGGTCAGATTGCGGGCGCTGCCGTGCTCGGCGGGCAGGGTGAAGACCTCGCCGTGCGCGGCGAAGACCGCGCGCACTCCGCTGGGTGACAAGCCGAAGCTTCCAATGCGGCTGGCCACCGGACGGATCTCGGCGCGAGCAAACGTCGCATCGGTCGACGCGTCCACCGGAATGTTCCGAGTCTTCCCGCCCTTGATGTCATAGGCGTAGATCAGTCCGCCGTTTTCATAGGCAATCGCATCCCCACCCAGGCTCGGCCACTTGACGTCGTATTCCGTATAGTTGGTGAGCTTGGTTTCGCGCTTGGTGCCCAGATCGTAGCGGTAGAGGTTCATCACTCCATTGCTGCGATCGGAAATGAAGTAGATGGCATTGCCATGCCACATGGGGAACATATCCATGGCTCCGGAGCGCGGCAGGTCCTGGTAAATGTTCTGCTTGAGATCGTAGATCCCGATGTAGTTGGTCCAGCCGCCACGGTAGCGCTTCCAGGTGCGGAACTCCTGCGAGGTGGAGTTGAAGGCGATGCGCTGGCCGTCGGGCGAAAAGCTGGTCAGGCTGGCGCGCGGAATAGGCAGCATCTCCGGGTTGCCGCCTTCCGGCGGGACCACGAACAAGCGCGTGAAGTCGGGTGGCTGGCTGAAGCGGTTGGAGCGGAACAGAATCTTCTTGCCGTCGGGCGTCCAGCCCAGAGCCCCGTCGTTGGCGGGGTGGAAGGTGAGCCGGTGCGGCTCGCCACCCGCCGCCGGAATCACGTAGACGTCGGTGTTGCCGTCGTACTCGCCGGTGAAAGCGATCCACTTGCCGTCGGGCGAGAACTTGGGGAACACTTCGTCGCCGGGATGCGACGTCAAGCGCCGCGCCGGCGCGCCGCTGGTTGACGCGACCCACAAGTCGCCGGCATAGGTGAAGACTACCTGGTCGCGGTTGATATCCGGGAAGCGCATCAAGCGCGTTTCGGCGGCAGCCGCCAGACAAGCGAAAGACACCAGGACCAACAAGAGGATGGAAATGCGTTTCATGGCCTTCTTCTCCTTCGGAGTTCTCGCAATAAGGCATGATGCCACAATGTTGGCGGGCTTCCAGAGGCCGTTTGTAACAACTTGTCAACCCGACTCGACGGCTCGGAGCAGGGCCTTGATGTACCCAAAGGTGTAAGCGAAGGCCTGCTGCCCGCGCGGGTCACCGGGAATCTGGGGCACGTGGTCCGGCATCAACATCCCGTCGTACCCGACCTCGCGGTAGACCTTCAGCGCTTTGACCATGTCCACGTCGCCGTCGTCAATAAAGGTCTCCTGAAAGTTCAGGAAGCGGCCGCGGATATTCCGGAAATGGAC
>CAYPHP010000307.1:0-5437 GCA_964410045.1 uncultured Acidobacteriota bacterium
GGATCCGTCTGGTCCGATCCGAGATAGACCTTGCCATCCCGGGTGACCGCGACGACCACGGCGTCTTCTTTGTCGGCATCCTGCATAGCGCGGGGGTTGCGGGTCTTGGCTAAGTCTACGCTCACCCCTTTCTGCAGCATGGGCGTGATCACCATGAAGATGATCAACAGCACCAGCATCACGTCCACCATGGGGGTGTCGTTGATGTCGGCGACGACCGTCATTTTTTCGCGTTTCAACGGCATTTTAGCAAGCTCCTTTCCTGGCTGGAAGGCGGCGGTCAGCGCGCCCGTAATCCGGTCGCGGTCCCGCTCCTTCCGCCGGCACGGCCGAAGCCGCCGGTTTCCGGGCTTACTTCTTCCCGCGCCGTTGCGAGCGCTTGATGAAGTAGTCGATCAATTCGCTGGAAGAGTTGTTCATCTCCACGTCGAATGCCTCGACCTTGTTGGAGTAGTAGTTGTACATCCACACCGCGGGCACGGCCACAAACAGACCGATGGCGGTGGTCACCAGGGCTTCGGAAATGCCGCCGGCCACAGCAGCCAAGCCGGTGGATTTCTCCGAGGAGATGCCCTGGAAGGCGTTAATGATGCCGACCACGGTGCCGAACAGGCCGACGAAAGGCCCGGTGGATCCGATGGTGGCCAAGCCGCTGATGCCGCGCTTCAGCTCGGCGTGGACAATGGCTTCGGCGCGCTCCAGAGCCCGCCGGCTGGCTTCAATCTCTTCGCCGGGAATCTCCGAACTGCTCTCGTGGGCCTGGAACTCCTGCAGACCGGCAACCACTACTTTGGCCAAGTGGCTCTTCTTGTGCCGCTCGGCAATATGGATGGCTTCTTCAATCTTGCCGTCGCGTAGCGCGCCGGCCACGGCCGGGGCGAACATCCGGGACTGCTTGCGGGCAGCCGAATAGGCCAGCCAGCGGTCGATCATCACGCCAATCGACCAGGCCGACATGCCGAATAGAATGATGACCACGATGCGGGCCGCCCAGCCCATCTGCTTCCACAGCGAAACGGGATCCCAGCCGATGGCCGGAGCCGCTTCCTGGAAGAGCCAGAGACCCAATATGGTTGCCAACGTCATTACCATGGAACTTCTCCTTTTTCCCTATGCTAGGGACTTTCGATTGCTTCGACCTCACACCGCCGGCAAGCTGCGCCTATTGGCTGAGGGTGAAATTTACGTCGATCGTGGTAATCACCTCGACCGGCTCGTTGTTCAAGACAGTGGGCCGATAGCGCCACTGCTTGACCGCATCCAGGGCCGACTGCACCAGCAGCGGGTGTCCTGAGATGACCTTGAGATTCTCAATCGTGCCTTGCTTGCTGATCTGAGCCTCCAGCCGGACCACGCCCTGAATGCGGGCCTGCTTGGCCAGCGGCGGATAAATCGGCTGCGGACGGCTGATCGCCAGGGCTGCTTGCACCTGCCCGCCAACGCGGATGCGCTTGGGCGCTTCCACCTTGGGAGGAGGGGGAGGAGGAGGCGCAGCCACCGGGGTGGAACTGATGATGCCACCAATGACGCCGCCCGGGCTGCCGCCGGCCACGCCGCCGGGCACGCCGCCGACGACCCCGCCTCCCGCGCTCGGCGGGGGCAGCTCGTCTTCCTTAATCATGGCGATGTCTTTGGGGATTTCCTTGGGGGCCATCAGCCGGCCCTCTTGAATCTCGGTGGTGACCTTCACCACTTTGACCGGCGCGGCCGACGGCGGTGGAGGCGGCGGAGGCGGAGGCGGGGGAGCCACCAGGAAGGTCATCAACTGGCCCTTCGGCAGCGCCTCGGTGTAGATCAGGGGCACCAGAATCATCACCCCGATCAACAGGGCTTGCATGCAGAACGATACGAAGACCGTCCAGGGACGGCGCTTTTCCTTTACCGCCAGTTCCATCAAGCTTTGCTCAAACATGGCCTACCCCCAAAACTTGCGGACGCGGAATCTTGTCCGCGCCTCGCGCTATGCCTTCACGCGTACCGCCTTGCCGGGCCGGTCGCGCGGCTTTTCCTTTTCCAGGGTGATGACCTGTCCACGGCCCTGGCGGCTTTCCCACCATTGCTGCCAGATCACCACGATGGGCGCGGCGATGGCGATCGAAGAATAAGTCCCGATCAAAATGCCCACCACCAGCGCAAACGAGAAGCCTCTCAGGACTTCTCCCCCGAGAAAGAACAAACACAATACAGTAAGGAACGTCAGACCCGAAGTTAAAACTGTCCGGCTCAGGGTCTGGTTGAGGCTGAGATTGGCGATCACCGCCAGCGATTCCCGCCGCCGGCTTTTGACGTTTTCGCGCATGCGGTCAAAGACCACGATGGTGTCGTTCATCGAGTAGCCCACCAGGGTCAACAAGGCCGCCACCACGGGCAAGGAGATCTCCACATTGAAGAGGGAGAAGAATCCGATGGTGATGATGACGTCGTGAAACGTTGCGACCACTGCGGCCACTCCATAGATCCATTCGAAACGGAAGGCTATGTATACCAGCATTCCCGCCAGCGCGTAAAGGGTGGCGTAGAGGGCCTGCCGCCGCAGATCCGCGCCCACCTTGGGCCCGACGATCTCGATGTTCCGGATATGAAACGGGGCCAGGTAGAAGTCCTTCTGTAAGGCTTGGTACACGGCCTGATTGACGTCCGGCAGGCTCCGCAGCTCGTCGAAGCTGCCGATGAGGCCCGAGCGTTCGTTGCGGTGTTTAAGAATCGTCTCGGCTACCGAGCGGGCCTGCTCCTGGCCCAACCCGTTCTCCATGAGCTTCTCGGCCACCGTGTCCCGGCCGGCATTGTTCAGGTCGACGCGGTTGCCTTGGTCGGCGGCGAAATTGGTTTTCAGGGTTTCCAGAATGGTGACCCGGGAGGTGTCAATGGCCTCGCTCTCGCGGCCCTTCTGCTCTACGTTGATCAGGACTTCGTTGTTGGCCTCAGCCCCAAACCGCTGGATGGGGCTCTCCCCAAGACCTTTGGCAGCCAGGGCGGAGCGGAGCTTGTCCAGGTCTGGCGACTGCCGGAAACGGGCGTAGACCACGGTGCCGCCACGGAAGTCGATTCCGTAGCGGGGCCCGTCGTTGCGGATCAGGGAAATCACCCCTACCACGCTGAGGGCCATGGAAATGGCGATCAGTGGCCATTTCCACTTTAGAAATTCATAGTTCGGATTCTTGAAGATCTCCATAAGTAGCTGCTAGCTTTTGCTTCCAGCCTTGGGCCGCCCCGCTACCAGCTGCTGTCTCCCGGGTTTCGACAGTTCGGATGTCCGGTAGGATACCATCCTCCAGACATTACAGACACCGAATCTTGGGCTTTTGTTCCCATCCCGGTCCGATCTTTTCGAACCTGCTACCCGGTGTCCGGCTGAGCGACTTTGGATGCGGCTAGATGCTAATCGTAACCTCTTTCCGGCGGGCGAATTCCCACTCAAAGATAGCCCGCGATACGAAGACCGCGGTGAAAACATTCGACACCAGACCGATCACCAGGGTCACGGCGAAACCCCGAACCGGTCCGGTCCCGAACAGGAACAGGAAGAAGCAGGAGACGATCGTGGTGACGTGGGTGTCAATGATGGTCAGGAAGGCTTTGTCGAAACCGGCCTTCACCGCCGGGATGATCCCCTTGCCATTGCGGATTTCCTCGCGGATCCGCTCGAAGACCAGCACATTGGAATCGACCGCCATACCTATCGTCAGGATGATGCCGGCGATGCCCGGCAGCGTCAACGCCGCGCCGAAATAAGCCAGCGCGGCCATCAAGATCAACAGGTTAAGAAACAGGGAAACGATGGCGTTGATGCCTGAGAGCTTGTAGTAGACCAGCATCGCCATCATCACCAAAACTAATCCGGAAATGCCGGCCAGAATGCCGGACTTGATGGAGTCGGCTCCTAAGGAGGGTCCTACGGTGCGCTCCTCAAGATACTTGATGGAAGCCGGCAAGGCTCCGGCACGCAAGACCAAGGCCAGGTCGTTGGCCCGCGACTGCGAGAAGCGCCCGGTGATGCGCCCGCTGTCGGTGATGCGGCTTTGGATGGTGGCCACGGTCTGGATCTTGTTGTCCAGAACCACCGCCATCATGTTCCCGACGTTGGATTCGGTATACCTACCGAAGCGCTGGGCGCCATCCGTCTTGATGGTGAAGTCCACCTCCGGCCGCCCGTTTTCGTCGGTACCGACGCGGGCGCTGCGCAGATCCCGCCCGGTAACCACCGGGGTGCGGTTCAGGATGTACCACTGTTCGGGAGCGGACGCGTCACTGCCTTCAGCCTTCTCCACCAGCTTGAGGATGACCGAGCCTTCCGGCAAGACGCCGCCTTTTGCGGCCAGGGCGGCTTCAGGCGAGGAGTAGGGCTGCTGGTCTTTCACTTCCATGATGGAGAGCATGGCGGTGGACTGCATGATCTCCTTGACCCGCCCGGGATCGTCCACGCCCGGCAACTGCACCAG
Source organism: uncultured Acidobacteriota bacterium (assembly GCA_964410045.1). Classification (GTDB taxonomy): domain Bacteria; phylum Acidobacteriota; class Terriglobia; order JAJPHL01; family JAJPHL01; genus CAYPHP01. The sequence goes on from CAYPHP010000307.1 coordinate 4,440, forward strand.
GATTTCGTTATCGCCGCGACCGTGCTCCTGGACCACCAACTCCTGGAGCCCCAACTCGTCGACACGCCGACGGATGGTCTGGACCGACTGTTTCAAGGCGTCTTGACGCAGGTTGGCAATCGCGGTGCGGCCCAAGGTCAACGCGTAGGAACTGGATCCTGCCGCGGCGTTGGGATCCTGGGCGGCCCGCGACTTAACATAGGCCGGGTCGAAGCTGTTACTCAGGACGTCGTCGAAGTCCCGGGTCTTGTCCGCTGGAACGCCCCGGACCAGGATCTGTCCCAATTCGGCGCCCCGGGTGACCTCGTCATAAGGAACGGTCTGCTTCTTCAGCAGTTCCCGCAGCCGGTCGGCCGACTGTTCCACCTCGGCATTGATGGCTTCATCCACCTGCACCTGCAGGATCAGGTGGGTCCCGCCCTTCAGGTCCAAGCCCAGGCGGATGCGTTCCCCAACATTGGCTTTCAGCTCCTGGGTGTTCTTGGGGAAGCCGGTAATGCCCAGAATGCACGCCACCATCACGGCGGCGATGAAGACCCATTTGCTAACCAGGTTTTGGCTCATGAATCGTTCCTATTTCTCCGGCGGCTCTACCGATGCGACGGCGCTGCGGACGATCTCCAGGCGCACGTCCTGAGGAGGCACCCGGAGGTGCAGAATCCCTTCCTTGATGCTGACTACGGTCCCGCGCAACCCGCCCGTGGTCACCACGCGGTCCCCGGTCTTGAGGTTGTCGAGCATTTGCTGCTGGCGCTTGCGCTGACGCTGCATGGGTGCGAACACCAGCACATAGAAGATGGCCACCATGGTCAGCAGGGGAATCATGAAGCTGAGCGCCCCACCCATGGCGCCATCGGCGCCTTGAAGCATCATTATCCAGGCAGCTAGAATGACCAACAGCGTTCCTACCTCAGCCCTCAGGCTATATGATCACAGGTCCCAACCGCTAGGATCAGTGGGGATTAAGCGCTACGGGAGCCACATGCGGACCTCATACC
>CAYPHP010000308.1:0-5436 GCA_964410045.1 uncultured Acidobacteriota bacterium
ATGGCTGCCGCGCTGGCCGGTTGCTCCAGGAGAAGACCGAACAACGAGACTACCAGGAACGGGACTATGGCCTTGAGTTTCATGAGGATCACAAAGAGCCTTCGCCCTATTCTAGGGCAACTATGAGCAATCGTATGCGACACCGAACGCGAGTCAATGGTACTCCAGTACCACCGCTTGTACCAGGGGGGAGGCGCTTCTAAATGGGGGGATGCCGAACCCGTTGACCTACTCTACTACGATGGTCACCGTATTGCTCGTTTTTCCTCCCTGGGTGACCACCACAGGAACGCTGGAGCCGACCCGTACGGTGGCGGGGATTCGTAGGTTCAACTGCCACAGGCCGGCACAGCAGGGCGAGGCGCCACTGTAGACCACCTCCGCGTTCAATCCGCCGATTTGCGCAGTCGGGCGGAGGATGGTGGGCGCGGCCCCGGACGGGGCGGTGCCCGGCAGCGGATCGGGGTTGTATGAGCCTCCACCGGTGCCGAACATCTGGATGATCGATCCTCGTGGGGCTGCCTTCACTTCCGTAAAGAAGGGATCGGTGACTCCGTTCGGAAAGTTGTCCTCGTTGCGGGCGGCCGCCTGTCCGGTACCCTGGGAGTTCACCGTGAATAGCGCAGGGGCGGTGGCGGCCACCCCAAGGAAACCCGTAGCCACCCGCCGGCCGCTGGCCAGAACGTCCACCCGATAGTTGCCCTGACTCATCCGCGGCACCTGAAAGTTGATCTGCCCAGGCGATACGTAGAAGAGGGGCGCCTGAATGTTGCCGACTCGCACGATGACGTTCTTGAGCGTAGTCGGCAAGGGAAGGCTGTCGGCAAAACCTGTTTCCGTCGACAGGGCGAAGCCAAACCCGCTGACGACGGATGAAGGCGCTACTGCGCCGAACTGAAAGCCGGCACCGTTCAGCACCGTGAACAACCCTAGCGACCGGACGATGGCCAGCGAACCGTTGGGGGGCAAGGCCACCACGGCTCGCCCCGTATTATCGTTGTAGGCCACCCCCAAGGCCCCGGGCAGGTCGGCAAAGCTGGTGGCCACCTCCCCGGAGTTCAAGTCGATGACTTCCAGAGTGTTGTTCGCCGTGGTGACCAAGGCAGACCTGGTCCGTGAGCTGGTTGCGACCGCCTGGGGCTGCGTCAGGCTGGTCACTGTGGCCCGCACCGTGTTGGTGGCCAGGTCCACTAGCGAAGCCGAGTTGCTATTCAAATTCGTGACGATGGCGGTCCGGCTGACTGCCTCGATGGCCACACCCGAGGGGGAGGACTGCACGGGAATTTGAGTGCGGATCCGAGCCGTGGCCAGGTCCAGGATGAACAAGCTGTTGGAGGTCGACGAGGCCACTGCGGCGACGTTCGCGCTTGAGTCCACGGCTACGGACTGGACTCCGGTGGCGTTGGGAATACCGTCCACCGTGGAGGTGACACGAAGGGTGTTCAGATCAACCAGGGAGACCGAGCTTCCTTGCGAGTTGACCACCACCGCCACATTCGACACGGTATTGATGGCCACTCCGATGGGAACGCTTCCCACGGGTATGACGGCCCGGACCTGCCGGGTGGGAATATGGAAAACGGTCACGGAGTTGTTCGCAGAATTGCTGATCACCGCCAAACCGTTGGTGGGATTGATGGCCAGGCCTGCCGGACTGGCCACGCTCACCGTGGCGGTCACCTGCTCCCTGGCCAAGTCTATGATCGACACAGAGCTTTCCCCAAAGTTGGCCACCAGCGCCGTATTGGTGTTGGGATCCACGGCCACGGCGCGGGGGAGCGAACCCACCGTTACGATCACAGGGGTCGGCGTCTGCCCTGCGACGCTGATCGCCCACAGCACCACCGCAGCGCAGGCCGCTCGTACGGTGATCCCCGAGAAACCGCCCATGGTTGAATCCTATCGCTGTGGCCCAGGGCTGTCAAACGGGGTTGTCTGGGGGGTACCGTCGGAGTCATGAACGCGAGGCGGCCTTCTGCGAAGGCCGGTTTTAGTCAAGGTATACTTCCCCCAAGCTTTCTCGTGGCTGGAGGGATGCTTCGCTTGAATGGCTAGAGCGTCTTGGAGGAACAAGAGTGAAGGTGCGGTCCGTGTGCGTGGAGCGAACGGCGGAGGGCGTAGAACTCTCCGCCAGGCTGGAGGACTACCGGCTTTGGTTTCGCTTTCCGGCGCAGTACCAGGTATCCGCGCGGGGTGACGCGTTTCTGGTCGCGGCCCTCCTGCCGGCCATGGCGACGGGCCAGCCCTTGATCATCGAGAACTCGGCGCCCGTAAGTCCGAAGCTCCTGCAGGGCGCGGGTCAACTCCAGGACATTTATTCGCAATGGTGGCCTTTCTGCAGGAGAGTGGAGATTCAGGCTCAGGCGGCTCCCGCGGAACCGTGCAATCCAGGTGTGCTGGCCTTCTTCTCCGGCGGCGTCGACAGTTGTTACACCCTGTTGAAACATCGCGCGGAGATCACCGCCCTGGCCTTCATCCATGGCGCGGATATTCCCCTCAGCAGCGCAGCGCTGCACGATCAAGCGTTGACCGCCAATCAGCGGGTCGCCACGCGCTTCGGTAAGAACCTGGTCCCGGTTTCCACCAACGTCCGGTCCCTGATCGACGGCTACAAGCCCCTCGCCTGGCCGCACTTCCACGGCGCTGCGCTATTCAGCGTTGCGGTGGCTCTAGCCTTCCCCAAGGTGTACGTGCCCTCAACCCACACCTATGCCGAGTACCTGGGATACCCACACGGCACGCATCCCATGACCGATCACCTATGGGGAACGGAAGCAACGCAGATCGTGCATGATGGCGCGGAAGCCCGGCGCACCGAGAAACTCCGCAAGGTGGGGGAGGACGCCGATCTCCTGAACGGTCTCCGGGTCTGCTGGGAGAGCGACGAATACAACTGCGGGAAATGCGAGAAGTGCCTGCGCACCATGATCAGCCTGCGTCTGCTGGGCCTGCCCTCCACCAGCTTTCCGCCCCTGCGTTCAATGGACGCGGTGGCCAATGTTTGGATCAGCGATGAAAACGAGAAAGCCTTCATTGCCGATAATCTGGCTTTGGCGGAAGAGCGCGGCGACCAGGAGTTGGCCCAGGCGCTACGCAAGAGTATCGGCAGCTATGAACGCCGCCAGTCGGTGGATCGCTTCGACCGCACCCTCTTTGGCGGCCGCCTGAAGAAACTTCGGCGCCGGCTGGCGCAGAAGTAAGCCTCAGCGCCGCAAAAAGTCCACGCGCGAGGCGTGCCGGTCGGGATCGGTCCTTCCGGTCTTCCTCATAGCGTAGCCATATAGTCGGCGAAACGAGCCGCCGACAAGTTGCGCGTCCAGCTCCCAAGCGAGCCTGCCCAGTTCGAATTTCCGGATGCAGTGGGCCAGTGCTTTCTGCATCGCGCGATTTCCGGCTTCCTTGGCCAGGTTCATGTTGTCGAAGAAGTACAGCAGATCGCCGGAGTTGGTGACGCTCAGCTTGCGTACTTGTTCCGGGACAAGCTCTCCGGGGAACGCCGGGGACCGGATTCCCAGCAGGTGCAACGCGATCCTGGTCCGGACGCACTTGGAGCAACGGCCGCAATTCGTGCCCGGTTGCTCCCAGCAGACCCAAAGATTGGAGAGGATCCCGGGATCGGCGGCGATCGCCCGGACCTTCTGGCTGCGGCTGACCTCGGCGGCGTCATAGACGAAGCGGGTCGCCTCGGTCGACCACATGGGGTCGGTCAGGGCATGGGTACCGGTAGGGGTCAGTTCAGAGTAGGTGTGGCCGGAGGCGATCAGGGTAAGCGGGAACCCCAGTGCCAGGCCTACGGCCGCCAGGGCCGAGCCGACCGAGCAATTCCAGCCCAGCCGGGTATTGGGGTAATAGAGCTTGCGAATGTTGCTGGCCACTCGCACGTGGCCCTTCCCCTGTTCCTTGGCGAAGGCGGCCATGGTGTCCAACAAGGGATCGGCAAACCAGCCGTCCTCGACCACGAAGTCAAAGCCGCGCATCGAAATCAAGTGGGTGATTCTTTCGCGGTTGGCCAGAAACGTGTAGTTACTGTCAACGCCCCGCGAGTAGAACGAGGCCACTCCGTCGTTGAGGACTCTCTTGGCTGCAGTTCTGCACGTCACGCGGATTTTTCGAAAGGCCGGGTTCCAGCAGTGGAAGATCTTCTGCAGGTCCTGGGTGGCATTGAGGAGTTGTTCGGAAACCGGCGCCGCGGGATCGATCTCCAGATCCTCGCCCCGCAGCATCGCGGTCAGCAGGAAGGCCGCGAGAAACGGGTCTCCGTTGGGGACGATGTTGAACCCGGATGAAAACCGAAACCACAGGCGGAAACTGCCTTCCCTGCCACCAAGTTCGATCCCTTCTGAAGTTTCACTGACCCTGATGTCTTCGATCCGCAACGACCCTCACCTTGAGTAATGGAACGCCCCGACCTCGTGGGTGGAAGGCCACGAGCACCGGCCACATCTTACCATCAGCCCATCAAGTCCACGCGCGAGGCGTGCCGGTCCGGGTCGGGTCTCCCCGCCAGTTTCGATGCCGCCACATAACCGCGGCGCAACACGCCCCCGAACAGCCGGCGATCCAGATCCCGTGCCAGGCCGGCAAGCTGGAACTTCCGAACGCAGTGGCGCAGGGCCAGGGAGATCTCCCGGTTGCCGGTCTGTTCGGCCAGGCGAAGGTTGTCGAGGAAATAGGCCAGATCGCCAGGATGAACAGCGTTCAAACGGCGGACGGCCCGCGGGGTCAACGGCTCCGGAAACAGGGGAGAGCGGGCGCCGAGCAGGTGCAGCGCGATCATTGTCCGAGTACACTTGGAGCAGCGTCCGCAGTTGGCGCCCGCTTGTTCCCAGCACACCCATAGATGAGAGAGGATTCGCGGTTCGGCGGCGATGGCCCGCACTTTCTCGCTGCGGGATGCCCCGGCGCCATCATGGATCAGGCTCGTCGCTTCGGTTGACCACTTCGGCTCAGTCAGAGCATGGAGCCCGCCCGGCATGAGTTCTGCATACGTGTGGCTGGAAGGGACATAAACAACGGGAAAGCCGAGGGCCAGGCCAATCGCCGCCAGTGTTGGACCGGTGAGGCTGTCCCAGCCCAGCCGGGTGAACGGATAAACGAGCTTCCGGAGGTTGGTGGCCACGCGTACGAAGCTCTTTCCCATCTCCCGGGCAAAGGCGGCCTGCGGTTCGAGAAATGGATCCCAGATGCCGCCTTCTTCCACCACAAAGTCGAAGCCGCGAATGGCCAGGAGATGGGTGAGCTCGTCACGATGGGCCAGGAACGTATAGTTGCTGTCAACTCCTCCCGAGTAGAAGGACGCCACGCCCAGATTCCGCGCAACCTTTGGCTCAGTTCTGCAATGGATGGAGATCTTCTGAAAGGCCGGGTTCCAGCAATGGAAGATGCTCTGCAGTTCGTCCACCGAACGGAGGAGCTGTTCCGATACTGGAGCGGCCG
>CAYPHP010000309.1:0-5427 GCA_964410045.1 uncultured Acidobacteriota bacterium
GTCGGCTTAAGCTCGAGATCAAGAGGCTGCCAGCTTCCTAACCTATCCCCTGGTCCTCATAACCCAAGGCCAATGGTTCAGATCCAACCCAAGATCGAATGGAGCGCAGGCGAGACTTTACGCACATGCTTTTCGTGAGGGGGGAAATACGGCTCCCACTCTTCTCACGACGACTTCTCAGGCGAAGGCAATGCCTGGTACGGCAAACGAGACCACCAGCGTTGAATGCCCTCCTCGGCTGCTGAGAGTTCGCCCCGGTCAGCGAAATAGTAATCCCGCACTGCCCAAAGACGTTAGACCGGCATTCTGTTTCCAGCTAGTTTGGATGAGGTAGTTGTGCGGGCAACGAGTAGCTCCTGAGCCGGTTCTCCCAAGCCGGCCTTGCCCGCCGTCAAGTCAGGAAAAATTGGGTGAGCCGCTGTGAGAGGTGGCCATTGGGTGAGAAGACCACGGAGGGCCAGGGCCTAAATCGCTTCGCGCCTGAGAACGTTCGCCGGATCACGATGGACCCACGCAAGGCGGACGGTCGGCGATTCTACGAGGTAATGGGCGACTGGAACTTGGTTGGGGAAGGGCCCAAAATGGTCGAGCGCTCCAGGCTGTAGGCCGGAGCGCTCGGATGGTTGCGGGGGTTGGATTTGAACCAACGACCTTTGGGTTATGAGCCCAACGAGCTACCAGACTGCTCCACCCCGCACACCAAGTGTATCGCAACGACAGTCGAGAATCAAGGCTGGGTTGGCAAGGCGCTTGCTCAGGAAGAAGCAAGGGCCCGCATCCTCGCAAGATTCGGGTGTTTTCACGCACATCTGCGTCAAGGAGCGTCGATATGAAAAGTATTCTTCCCGTTGCTCTTCTTCTGCTTATGCTGCCCCTGCCTGCGGCAGCGCACTGCGACACAATGGACGGCCCGGTGGTCTTGGCCGCGCGGGCAGCCCTCGCGAAAGGCGATGTCACGCCGGCACTGAAGTGGGTTCTGCCGGAACACGAGGCGGAAATCCGCAAAGCCTTCCAAAGCGCCCTCGCTGCCCGCGCGACCAGTCCCCAGGCCCGTGAACTGGCTGACCGCTGGTTCTTCGAGACCCTGGTGCGCGTGCATCGCTTTGGTGAAGGCGCGCCGTACACCGGATTGAAACCGGCGGGTTCGGAGACCAGCCCATTCGTTCGCGCCGCCGACCATGCACTGGAGTCCGGATCGGCAGACGCGCTGGTCAGGCTGGTTACCGCGGACATTGAGAAAGGCATTCGCCAGCGGTTCGCGCAAGCGGCGGAGCGACGCAAACGAGCCGAGAGCAGCGTCGCGGCCGGACGCGAGTTTGTGGAGGCTTACGTTCAACTCCAGCACTACATGGAGGCTCTCGACATTCGCCCGGCCGGGCCTGAGCACAAACATTAGAACCGCAGCTACGCCGCTTCTTGTGCGGCGAAGACCACAATGTGTCCGCCGGGCTCGCGGACCCCGATCTCCCGCATGTGGTAGAACGTCACCCGCTCTTCCATTACTACCGGGCAGCCGGACACGCGCTTGCGGATGTCAGCGAAGTTGTCCACCTCGACGAACAGCGTCGTGGTGGCCTGCTGCGACGGCATCAGGTTGGGGTTGTCTTTCTTCACCCCTTCCCAGGTCTGCAGCATCACCTCGGCGCCGTCTTTCACCAGGATGACGAAGCCCAGACGGTCGCCTTCCGGGATTTCCACGGTCTTCTGGAAGCCCACGCGGTCCACCCAGAAGGGCAGGGACTTCTCAATCGATTCGACAAACAAGATAGGTGTGAGTTTCATGAACCCATGCTATGCAAAGCGCGGCGCGCTTGGATTGTAAAAAAGGGTCACCGGCCGGGACCCTCAGTTGCCAGGTCGCAAAACATTCCCTCCGGCGAGCTTTTGAAGTGCGCCATCGAAGGTAACCAGGGTCAGCCCGGCGGTAACAGCACAGGCGGCGAGGTAGGCGTCGGCCCACACTTTGGGGGAGGGCCGAACATGGGAACTCAGGCGCTCGAAAAGTTTTTCGAAATCCTCCGATGCCGGTTCCGGATGCAACTCCACTCGATCGTCATCCAGCCAGCGGCGGTACGCTGGCCAGGCGCGCGCCTGGGTCAGGGTATCGCGGCCCATCACCGCCACAGTTGTCAGCAATCGCAGCAGGCCAAGTTGCGTAAACCGGCAGAAGAACAGCATCCCATGCTGCCTGGAGAACCAATGGGCAGCGGCGGCGTGGTGTACATGGCGCTCATGAGTCAGGGCCAGCCAGACATTCACATCAGGGAAAAGGGATGATTCGATAGATCTGCTGATTGGTCAGGAACAACGTGCCTGGTTGGCTGGAACGCAACAGCGGTAGGTGAACACGCCTCCGCTTTCGCGGCTTATTGGAGAGTCGGGAATCCACACTGCGGAGGATCAGATCTTCCACCGAGCAGCCCAGTTGCGCGGCCTTGGCCTTGAGCTTGCGATAGGTCGGGTCGGGAATGTCCAACGTTTTGCGCATCCGGGGCCGGCGCCACCTGCTTGCTACTTCTCGTCGACAGGCACTTCTTTCAGATCCACGGGTTGCAGACAGCAGATGCACGGGCCGGGCTTGGACGCTCCCACGGTGCAGATGTCGCACCAGTAGGTGATCCGGTGGAGCTTCCCGTCATGCACGGTGTGCAGAGTGGCTACGTTCAGGCGGCGGTCTTTCTCTTTCCACGCGCCGGATACCTGCATGGTCTTTCCCAGGAGCCGCTCGTCACCCAGGATGGCGGTGACGTACTCGTCGTCGCTCATCAGCGTGATGGTCTTGTCGTTGGTTCGCAAGCCGACGGTCTTGTCCGGCAAGGCGACGAGCTTGCCGGTAAGCTCGAAAGGCTTCTCCTCCGCCAGCAGAGGCAGGGCAAAGACGGCGAAGAGGAACGATCTACGGTTCATCCCAGATTCCTTACGCCTATTGTAGCCTAATCCAACGAGTAGTTCGGAGCTTCCTTGGTGATCACCACGTCGTGGACGTGGCTCTCGCGCAGCCCGGCCGAAGTCACGCGGACAAACTTGGCCTTGGCCTGCATTTCGGGGATGGTTCCCACGCCGCAATAGCCCATGGCCGCCTTCAGGCCGCCGACCATTTGGTGGATCACCGCATCGAGCGGCCCCTTGTAGGGCACCAGGCCTTCAATGCCTTCCGGCACCAGCTTGCCGCCGGTATCCTGCCCGTAGCGATCGGCGGCGCCTTGGCCTTGGCGCATCGCGCCGAGCGATCCCATGCCGCGATACGATTTGTAGCTGCGGCCCTGGTAGAGCACGGTTTCGCCGGGGCTTTCGTCGGTGCCGGCGAAGAGGCTGCCGATCATCACCGTCTGCGCGCCGGCGGCGATAGCCTTGGCGATGTCGCCGGAGAACTTGATGCCGCCGTCGGCGATCAGCGGCACGCCGCTGTCCTTGGCCGCGCGGGCGCACTCGAAAATGGCGGTGATCTGGGGCATGCCGGCGCCGCTGATCATGCGCGTGGTGCAGATCGAGCCCGGTCCCATGCCTACCTTGACGCCGTCCACGCCGTTGCGGATCAGTTCGCAGGCTCCGTCGAAGGTGGCCACGTTGCCGGCCACCAGATCCATCTCCGGGAGCTTGCTCTTGATCGTGCGCACCGCCTCGAGGACGCGCTCGGTGTGGCCGTGCGCGGTGTCGATCATAATTACGTCCACGCGCGCACGAGCTAGTTCCTGGGCGCGCTCCAGGTAGTCGCCGGTCGCGCCGATGGCCGCGCCCACCCGCAGCCGGCCGTGCGAATCCTTGGCCGCGATGGGATACTTGATCTTCTTCTGGATGTCCTTCACCGTAATCAGGCCCTTGAGGACGTAGTCCTTGTCCACAACCAGAAGCTTCTCTCCGCGGTGACGATGCAGGTTTTCGCGAGCCTCCTCGAGGGTGGTGCCCACCGGTACGGTGATCAGGTTCTCCTTGGTCATCACTTCGGAAATTGGCAGGTCCAGGCGGGTTTCAAACCGCAGATCGCGATTGGTCAGGATGCCCACCAGGCGGCCATTGCGCGTTACCGGCACGCCGGAAATCTTGTACCGGTTCATCATCTCCATCGCGTCGCGGATGCGTTTCTCCGGCTCCATGGTTACCGGATCCACGATCATGCCGCTCTCGGAGCGTTTTACTTGATCGACTTCGCCGGCTTGGCGGTCGACGGGCATGTTGCGGTGGATCACACCCAGGCCGCCTTGCTGTGCCAGAGCGATGGCCAGGCCGTGTTCAGTGACCGTATCCATGGCCGAGCTGACGATGGGGACGTTCAGGCGGATGTTGCGAGTGAGTTGGGTAGCGGTTTGCGCTTCAGCCGGCAGAATTGAGGATCGCGCCGGAACCAGCAAGACGTCGTCAAATGTGAGTGCTTCAGGCGGATTAGGAAGAGCCATAAAGCAGTTTACCACAAGGGCTCGCTGTGCAAAACTGCCCTATGCCCGACCGCCGAACCGCCACACGAGCGATCCACGCCGGAGAACGCAAGCCGCCCGCCGACTTCATTCCCGTGGTCACGCCCATCTACAGCGACGCCACGTTCGTCTACGACCGTCTGGAGGCGATCGACAAGATCGCCGGCGGAGAGCGTCAAGGCTTTACCTACTCCCGTCATGACAATCCCACCACGGCGTGCTTCGAGGAAGCCGTGGCCGACCTGGAGGAGGCCAGCCTGGCGGTGGCGTTTGCCTCGGGGATGAGCGCGTTGTACCTGGCTCTGCTGGCCGCCGGAGTTAAGAACGGTGCGCGGGTGCTGGCTGCTCGCGACCTATACGGTGTGACCGTCAAGCTGCTCACGGATGTCTGTGGCGCGTCGGGAGCCGAAGTGCGCTTTGCGGACACGATGGACCTGGGGACGCTCGAGAAGGAATTGGCGGAGTTCAAGCCTACCGTCCTGCTCATCGAATCAATCTCCAATCCGCTCCTGCGGGTCTGCGACCTGGAAGGTGTCTGCGCGGCGGCCTCGCGCCATGGCGCCCACGTGGTAGTGGACAGCACGTTCGCCACGCCGATGCTGGTGCGTCCGCTCACCCTGGGCGCAGACTTGGTGGTCCACAGTGCCACGAAGTATCTCGGCGGACACGGCGATCTGGTGGGCGGCGTGGTGGCGGCGCGGGAGTCGTTCCGCCAGCCGCTCAAATACTTCTCGCGGCTGATCGGTCCGGTGCTGGGCCCGTTTGAAGCTTGGCTCGCGCGCCGCGGCATGAAAACCCTGCCGCTGCGCATGGAGCGCCACTGCTTGAATGCTTCCCGCGTGGCCGGCTGGCTTGACCAACATCCGCATGTGGAGCGAGTCAACTATCCGGGCCTCGCCAGTCATCCGGATCGCGCTCTGGCCGGGCGGATCTTCGACGGGATGTACGGCGGCAATGTATCGTTTGAAATCCGCGATGCCGGCCGCGAGGAGGTCTTCCGGTTCATCAACGCCCT
>CAYPHP010000310.1:0-5423 GCA_964410045.1 uncultured Acidobacteriota bacterium
CCTGTCCGAGGCTCCCGCGGTGCAGCGCGAAATGCTGCTGGTGAAGGTGTATCTCCCGGCCGACATGCGTACGCGTCTGCTGCAGGAAGCCGAGATCTTCCGCGCCCGCGTAGTGGATGCCGCGCCGGACTCGTTCACCCTGGAAGTCACGGGCGACTCCGACAAGCTGGAAGCGTTCCTCCGTGTGCTGGAGCATTACGGGCGTTTGGAAATCGCGCGCACAGGCACGGTGGCGCTATTGCGCGGGATGACCGCGTCGTCGCGGAACGGGAATGGCGCGAAAGCGAACGCCGCTGTGCCGCAAGGCGGTCCGATTTTGATTTAGGCAGTTCTTGGAGTGCGGTGGCTTGCCACCGCGCGGCGGCAAGCCGCCGCACTCCATACCAAAGGAGCAATTATGGCCAAGATCTATTACCAGGGCGATGCCCAGCGTTCTTACCTCGACAAAAAGACCGTGGCCATCATCGGCTACGGCAGCCAGGGTCACGCGCACGCGCTGAACCTGAGAGACAGCGGCGTCTCCGTGGTGGTCGGGCTGCATGCCGGCAGCAAGTCGGCGGAGAAGGCTCGCGCGGAAGGGCTTACCGTGCTCAGCGTCGCGGAAGCCGCGAAGATCGCCCAGGTGATCATGATCCTGGTCCCGGACGAAAAACATCCCGGCGTTTACGCGGAGATCGAGCCGCACCTCGGAGCAGGGAAGCTGCTGATGTTCGCGCACGGCTTCAACATTCACTTTGGCCAGGTGAAGCCACCGGCCAGCGTGGATGTGGCCATGGTCGCGCCCAAGGGGCCGGGACATCGCGTGCGGGAAATCTACGTTGAAGGCGTCGGCGTGCCAGCACTTCTGGCCGTACATCAGGACGCGTCCGGTACCGCGCGCCAGACAGCCATCGCTTACGCCGATGCGCTGGGTGCGCTTCGTGCCGGGCTGATCGAAACCACCTTCAAGGAAGAGACTGAGAGCGATTTGTTCGGCGAGCAGTCCATTCTCTGCGGCGGAGTCTCCGCGCTGATCAAGGCGTCTTATGAGACGCTGGTCGAAGCCGGCTACCAGCCGGAAATCGCGTACTTCGAAGTGCTGCACGAGCTAAAATTGATTGTGGACCTGATCCAGCAAGGTGGGCTGGCCTACATGCGCTATTCGGTCAGCGATACCGCTGAGTACGGCGACTACACGCGCGGCCCGCGAGTGATCAACGCGGCGGTACGTGCCGAGTTGAAGACCATCCTCAGCGAGATCCAGAGCGGCCAGTTCGCCAAGGAATGGATCGAGGAGAACAAGCAAGGACGGCCGAATTTCAAGAAGATGCGCGAGAGCGAAGCCCAACATTCCGTCGAGCAGGTGGGCAAGAAGCTCCGCGAGATGATGACTTACCTGGGAACGAAGGCGCGTCCAGCGGCAAAGGCGGCAGCAGGGTCCAGTGACCGACCGCAGGCCCTGGCGGAGTCTCGAAAGTGAAGTCGCAAAAAGTTCAGGTGTACGACACCACGCTGCGTGACGGCGCGCAGGGTGAGGGCGTACATTTCTCCATCGAGGAGAAACTGGCAGTGGCCGAACGCCTCGACCAGTTGGGCTTCCAGTACATCGAAGCCGGATGGCCGGCGTCAAATCCCAAGGACGAGGAGTTTTTCGCCCGCGCGTCTCAATTGAAGCTGCGTCATGCGCGATTGGTGGCCTTCGGTGCGGCCGGCCATCCACGTTTCAAGGCTCAGGACGATCGTGGCCTGGCCAAGCTGTTGGCTGCGGGCACGCCCACCGTAACCATTTTCGGCAAGAGCGCGGCTTCCCACGCCAAGGTTGCCCTCGGCGCCGGCAAAGAAGCGAATCTCAAGGTCATCCGCGAGGCGGTGTCCTGGCTGAAGGGGCAGGGCCGTGAGGTGATCTACGACGCAGAGCACTTCTTCGACGCTTACGCCGAAGACGCCGACTATGCGCTGGACACGCTGGCCACCGCGGAGGCCGCGGGCGCGGATGTGGTGGTCCTGTGCGATACGAACGGCGGCGCGCTGCCGCAGGATGTGGAGGCGGCGACGCACGCCGCCCGGCACCGGGTCACCGGCCGGCTGGGCATTCACGTTCACAACGATTGCGACCTGGCCGTCGCCAACACGGTAGCCGCGGTCCGTGCCGGAGCCACGTTGGTGCACGGCACCATCAACGGCTACGGCGAACGTTGCGGCAACGCCAACCTCTGCTCGGTAATCCCGATCCTGGAGCTGAAACTGAAACGTCCCGTGTTGGGCGTGGAACGCTTGGGGCAATTGCGCGCGGCGGCGCGTTTCGTCAGCAGTATGGCCAACCTGCCGTTGCGTTCGGACATGCCGTTCGTCGGACGCAGCGCGTTTGCCCACAAAGCCGGTCTCCACATTGAGGCCACCAAGCGGGACGCCACCAGCTACGAGCACGTGAATCCCGAGAGCGTAGGCAACGCCAGCCGCGTCCTGATGTCGGTGCTGGCCGGGCGGGCCAGCCTGCAGGAGCGTCTGAAGGAAATCGGATTGGAACACCGCCTCGACAGCGCGCACACCCAGGAACTCGTCCGCATGCTTCAGGAACTGGACGCCATGGGCTTCGATCTGGAAGGCATCGACGGCACCCTGGAGTTGTTGGCCCACCAGGCTGCTGGCGTGACTACCGAATTCTTCCGCCTCGAAGAATTCAAAGTCACCACCGAGAAACATCTGAGCGGTCCGCCGGTCTCTGAGGCTTCGCTCAAGCTGAATATCGGCGGACGGCACTGCGCTTCGGTGGCGCACAATGCCGGTCCGGTACACGCCATCGACGACTGTCTGCGGCAGTCGCTGGCGGCGCTGTTTCCGGCCATCCGCGTGGTCCAGTTGACCGACTACAAGGTCCGCGTGCTGGGCGCCAGCCGCGGCACCGCATCGCGCTGCGAAGTGCTGGTGGTTTCCACCGACGGCGAACGCTCCTGGACCACCGTGGGCATTTCGGAGAACATTCTGGACGCCAGTTGGCAGGCGCTGGCCGATTCTTATCGCCTGTGGCTCACCCGCGAATCCCTGCGCGAGCCTGCGGTTCGTCAGGCTGCTCACGATTACTGCTGGGGCGTTTGAAACCACAGATGAACACAGATAAACACGGATCATGAACGGACTTCGTGTCATGAAATTCGGCGGGACGTCGGTGGGCGATGCCGCGCGCATCGCCGCCGCCGCCGACATCGTTAAGAAGCAGGGCGCAGGACGGCCCACTGTAGTCGTTGTGTCGGCGATGGCCGGGATCACTAATCTGCTGGTGGGTTGCTCGCAGGCTGCGGCGCGCGGAGCGGCCGAGGAACTGCGCCGGAATCTGGAGACTTTGCGCCATCGTCACGCAGAGACGGCGCAAGTGTTGCTCGCTCCCGCTGCGCAGGAGCGCTTCGCCGAGGCGGCGGTCACCATCCTGGCGGAGGTGGAGAACACGTGTGAAGGCGTCGCGCGCCTGGGACACTGCCCGCCCCGTGCCAGCGACGCGATCGTGGGCGCGGGCGAAAGGCTCAGCACAATACTGCTGGCGGCGGCCCTTGAGCAGAGCGGGGTGCAGGCGCAGGCCGTCGAAGCGACATCGTTCCTGATCACCGACGCCAACTTCGGAGAAGCCGCGCCGCTGATGGAGCAACTGATTCCCAAGGGACGGGAGCGGCTTCTGCCGCTGCTGGAAAAGGGCGTAGTGCCGGTGGTCACTGGATTTATCGGCGCGACCGTCGACGGCGCGCCTACGACGCTCGGCCGTGGCGGGTCGGATTTCTCGGCCACGCTGCTGGCGGCCAGCCTGGACGCCGCCGACGTGTGGATCTGGACCGACGTGGAAGGCATCTTTAGCGCGGACCCCAACCTGGTTCCGGATGCGCACGTGCTGCCTTCCGTCACCTACCAGGAAGCGGCCGAGCTTTCCTTCTACGGGGCCAAGGTGCTGCATCCCAAGACGCTGGCGCCTCTGGTCGAGCGCGGCATTCCGGTTTACATCAAGAACAGCTTTGCGCCCGACAAGCCCGGCACGTGCATCACGCGCAATGGCAGCGGATCAGGCGGCCGCGCGGTGACCTCATTGAAAGATGTGGTGATGATCACGCTCGAGAGCCGCGGCGAGTTGAGCGCGGTCACCCTGATTGGCCGGGCGTTCACGATTCTTGGCCTGGAACAGATCGACGTGCTGATGCTGTCGCAAGCTTCGCGCGAAGAGAGCTTTTGTTTCGCTGTGCACAAGCGCGACGCCGATTCAGTTCTGCGCCGCGTGCAGGACACGTTTGTGCTGGAACTGGCCCACGGCTATATACGTCCGCCGAAAGTGCAGGAGGGCATGGGCGTGCTGGCCCTGGTGGGCAGCGGCATGCGTGGAGCGGTGGGTCTGGCCGAGCGCCTCTTTCACGCCTTAGCGTCGGAGAAGATCAACGTGGTGGCTATCGCCCAGGGTTCGTCGGAGATCAACATCTCCGTGGTGATCGAGGAGAAGTCGCTCGCAGCCGGAGTGCGCGCTGTACACCAAGCTCTGCTAGGGGGAAAGTGAAAGTCGCCATCATCGGATTTGGAACCGTCGGCAGCGGCGCGGCGCGCATCCTGATCGAGCACCGCGACGAGATCCAGCGCAAGGCCGGGATCGAGATCGAGGTGGCCGCGGTCTGCAGCCGCAACATTGCCAGCGCCGATACGAGTTTCCTTCCTGCAGGCGTCCGCCGCGTCACTGACTGGAAGGACGCTCTGGCGACGCCTGGAGTTGAGATTGTCGCCGAGCTGATCGGAGGCACGGAGGTGGCCGGGAAAGTGGTCACCGCGGCGATCCGCGCGGGCAAGACCGTGGTCACCGCCAACAAGAACTTGTTGGCAGCGCGCGGCTCGGAATTGGAGCAGTTGGCGCGCGAAGCCGGCGTGGGCCTGGAATGTGAAGCCTCAGTGGCCGGAGGTATTCCCGTGCTTGCGGCGGTCCGCGAGGGCCTGGCAGGCGACCGCATCCAGGCGCTTTACGGAATCCTCAACGGCACCTGCAACTACATTCTGACCACCATGGAAGCGAACGGGCAGGGCATGGACCAGGTCCTGGCCGACGCACAGAAGTTGGGCTACGCCGAGGCCGATCCCAGCGCCGACGTGGAGGGCTGGGACGCGCGCTACAAGCTGGCCATCCTCGCGCGGCTGGCGTTTGGCGGTGATGTGCCGCTCGACTCGATTCTTTGCCGGGGAATCACACGGATCTCGTCAATCGACTTTGCCTACGCGCACAAGCTGGGCTGCACCATCCGCCTGATCGGCGCGGCGCGGCGCGACGACGGTGGGTTGTTTTGCTTTGTGCGTCCGCTGCTGATTCCAGCGACGCATATGCTGGCGAAAGTTCAAGGAGCGTACAACGCGGTGTGGGTGCAGGGCGCCAAGGGTGGCGACACCATGTACTACGGTCGCGGCGCCGGCGGCGAGGCTACGGGCGTGGC
>CAYPHP010000311.1:0-5415 GCA_964410045.1 uncultured Acidobacteriota bacterium
GCTCGGTGGATGCGTCGTAAGGCATCGCGCGATACGCGCGATAAGCAGCCGCAATTGGATGCGCCGGCGACCAGGCAAAGTCTTTCTCAATGCCGGCGGCCGGAAACGGCAGAGCGTTGCCGACTTCCGATCCGCAAGCAACCACCGGTCCAGGCCACTCGGCGAACAGCCGCTGGGCCGACGCGACGTCGGCCTGAAGATACGGATCGGCGGGACCTTGAGGATACGATCCGACGGCGACCGCAAGAAGCTTCGCCTTCCTGGCAACGATGTCAGCGGCCCCGCGCAGCGCCAGCATCCGCGCCAGGTTCGTGGCCGGACCGCTCAGGATCACCACGGCCGTGCCGTCAACCTGCGCCGTAAGCGCGTTACGGATCAGCGCCTCGGGATCCGCGGTGTCGTTCAGCTTGTGGATCGAATGACGGTGGTTCGCGAGTGGTGCGGTAAACAAGGGCAGATCGTCAGCCGGCTTTCCGCCGGTCGCCATGCCGATCGGAAGCGGACGGCCGAGATAGAACTGGCCCACCGCATCGCAATAGGCCGCCGCATTCAGGTTGCTGACGCCCACGGACAAGGCAATCAGGCGGGCTTCGTTCTTCCCCTCAAGACCGTGCAGCATGGCCAGGGCCAGGGCGTCGCCGATCCGGCGCAGGCCGGTGTCGTAGACGATTCCGGTTGCCGCTCTTCCTGGTCCGGGACCCTGCTTCAAGCCAAGTCCAAGCCTTCCAGATGTCCCGTGGAATCGCCGAAGTCTTCGGCGCGGACACCCATGCGATCCATCATGGTCAGGAACAGATTGCACATGGGCGTTTCTCTTCGCGCGACCAGGCGGCGGCCGGTCCTGAAAGCGTTGCCGCCGCGGCCGGCGATCAGTGTGGGCAGGTCTTCGTGCGTGTGGCGGTTGCCGTCGGAGAGACCTGCGCCGTAGACGATCATGGAATTGTCGAGTAGGCTTCCGTCGCCCTCCCGCGCCGACTTCAGCTTTTCGATCCAGGCAGCGAATTGCTGCACGTGGTAGCAGTTGATCTTGGCGACCTTTTCAACCATCTCCGGATCGTTGCGGTGGTGGGTTAGCGGATGATGGCCGTCGGCGATGTCCAGTTCGCGATAGGGGCGGGATGTGCCTTCATGCGTAACCAGGAAGGTCACCACGCGGGTCAGGTCCGCCTGGAAAGCCACGGTCAGCATGTCGGTCATTAGCTTGAAGTGCTCGGCGAAATCGGCGGGCACGCCGTAAGGCTTTTCCATGCCCGGATTGATCTGGGCGTTGTCCTTTTCCGCCTTCTCCAAGCGCACTTCAATCTCGCGAATGGACGAAAGGTACTCGTCGAGCTTGCGCTGGTCGGAAGGACCCAGGCCGTTCTTCAGTTGGCGGGTGTCGCCGACGACGAAATCGAGAATGCTGCGGCGGTAGCGGCTCCGGCGGGCGCGCTCTTCCGGAGTCACCGACGCGCCGTCGCCGAACAAGCGCTCGAAAAACTTTCGCGGATCAAGCACCGGCGGCAGGGGCTGGGTGTCGCTCTTCCAAGCCAGATTGTTGGTGTAGGCGCAGGAGTATCCCGAATCGCAATCGCCGGCCTGACGCGCGTCTTCGATCCCGACTTCGAGCGAGGGAAAGCGCGTCTGCCCGCCGATCTGGTTGGCCACAATCTGGTCGCAGGAAATGCCGGCCTTGATATCCACCAGCGTCTTGCGCGGATGGACGCCGGTGAGGTACGAGCCGCAGCAGCGGCCGTGATCGCCGGGCCCGTCGAGCAGCGCGCGTCCTCCGTTGTGGGTCAGGTTGCCCAGCAGCAGAAGGTCGTCCTTGAACGGCTCGAGTGGCTTGAGAATCCGGGGCAAGGCGCCGAGCTTGCCTTCGTAGTCCGGATTCCAGTGGTTCATGATGATGCCGTTGGGCACGTAGACAAATGCCATCCGAACGGGAGGTTTGGCTGCAGCCCTGAGCGCCGGGGTCATGGCATCCAGGAACGGAAGGGCCACAGCCGTGCCCATTCCCCGCAACACGGCGCGGCGTGAAAGCGCTTTTCGCATGATCATCTTCGGGCCACCTCTCGGGTGACGGTAATCTCCCCGCGACCCATCTGGAAAGGATAACTGTGTACGATCGCGCGGATCAACGATTGCGCGCGATAACCGGAGGCCGCGACGTTTGCGGTGATCTCGGAGATCGCCCGCTGGTCGGAACGCTCCAAGCCCCGGCCCAGCGCGTAGGTCAGCATCTTCTCGGTAAGGCAGCGGTTGAATTCCGGCAACTCGTCCATCAGCAGACGCCGCAGATCGGCGGGCGTCGAGAAAGACTTTCCGTTGGGCAACGTACCGCTGGATTCCACCGGGAACTTGCCGTCTACCGTCCGCCAGCGACCCAGCGCGTCGTAGTTCTCGAGGCCCAGCCCAAGCGTGTCCATGCGCGTATGACATCCGGCGCAGGCCGGGTCGGCGCGATGCTTCTCCATCTGCTGGCGCAGGGAGTCGGTGCTGCCGATGGCCGTTTCATTCAGCAGAGGCACATCGGGCGGCGGTGGCGGTGGCGGCGCTCCCAGAATGTTTTGCAGCACATACTTGCCGCGAATCACGATCGACGTGCGCGTGGGATAGCTGGAGACGGTCAGCACACTGGCCTGGCTCAGAATCCCGCCGCGCTGGTCGGTGGCCAGATCCACGCGGCGGAAGTCCGGGCCGCTGACGCCGTCGATGCCGTAGTGCTTGGCCAGGCGCTCGTTCAGGAACGTATAGCGGGCGTCCAGAAAATCGGAAAGCGGCCGGTTCTCCTTGACCACGTGCTCGAAGAACAAGCGCGTCTCGGTCTTCATGGCGTCGCGCAGCGCGGGGTTCCAGACCGGAAACTTCTTCGGATCGGGTTTCACATCTTCCAGGTTGCGGATCTCCAACCACTGGCCGGCAAAGTTTTCCGCCAGGGCGGCGGCGCGGGGATCGGCCAGCATCCGCTTCAACTGCGCGTTCAGCACCACGGCGTCACGCAACTTGCCGCTTTCGCCGAGACTCAGCAGCTCGTCATCCGGCATGGAACTCCACAGGAAATAGCTCAGCCGGGAAGCCATCTCGACGCCGGAAATCGGATGCACGGCCGGCCCGGCGGCGCGTTCCACGCGGAACAGAAAATGCGGCGACACCAGCATCGCCTGGATGGCCAACTGGATCCCTTGCTCGACGCTCTGGCCTTCGGCCTGGGCCTGGGCCACAAATTTCTCCAGCGCGGCTGTTTCCCTTTGCGTGACCGGACGCCGGTACGCCCGGCGCGCCAGCGTCGCCAGGATGCGACCGACGCAGGCAGCTCCGCCGTGCGGATCGCAGATCAGGATCTTCTTGCGGCTGGCCCGCTCGACTTTCGCGGGAAACGGCCCGACGAAAGTCATCGAATCCAGGAACTTGTTCTTCTTCGAATCGTAGGCTTCCTTCTGCGTCAACCCTTTCACGAAGTCGTCGTTGATGAACCCGGCGCGGAAGACGTGGTCGCCCTCGGGAAGCGTCAGACGCATTTGGGTGTCGGAATACGGATTGAAGTAGACCAGGCCGGAGGGCTTGGTCTCGACGGGGATGGTATTGAGCAGCTTGCCGTCCATCCAGAAGCCCAGGGTCACGGCCTTGGCGTCCGGCTGGCGCTCGCCGGGCATGCCGAAGCGGACGATGTATTCGCCTTCCCACTCCACGGTGTGAGTGGCCTCGATGGTGCTGAAGTCCAGGCGCCGGATGGTCCGATGCTTGTTGTGATACTCCCACTCGATGGGCTTCTTCGGCAGCGGGTCGGCGCCCAGCGCGCGCGAAGCGATCCGCTCGGCGGCGGCGAGATAGCGCTCCATGAGCACGGGCGAAACCGTCAGCACGCTGCCGATATTGTCGAAGCCGTGGCCGAGGTCGTCGGTGGGAAATTGCTTGTCGGCACGGAAGTCGACGCCCAACAGGTCGCGGATCGTGTTGGTGTATTCGGCACGGTTCAGGCGGCGGGCCACCACGCGGCCGGGATCGCGCGGAACGCTGCGGTCGAATCGGGCGAACTCGCCGGTCACAAACCTGCGCATCGCGTCGATCTGCGCCTGCGGCGGACGCGGGATCTCCTTCGGCGGCATTTCGCCGGAGCCGGTCTTCTGCAGGATCTTTTCCCAGCCTTCGCGATTGGCCATGACCGAGGCCGGCGAGAGGAACGGCTTCAGGTTCAGGTTGCCGGACGCCAGACGTTCGTTGTGGCATCCCACGCAGACTTCTTCGAGCAGCGGACGCACGGCGCGGTCAAACGCCGCCTTGCTGTTCCGGGGAACGGCAGGAGGCTGCGCCCCCGCGCAAAGGCTACACACCGCCAGAAGACATGCCAGGACCCAGCGAGACAGAAACCCCTCCTGCTTTCCAGGGCATTATAACCCTTTGGCCGCCCCACTTCCGCTATGATTCCCCGATGCTTAAGATGTTGCTGATCCTCTTGTTGACTGCCCCTCTGGCAGCTCAAAAGTTGCCGGCCGCCGAGTTGTTGAAGATGGCCGGCCAGCGGAATCCGCCGGCTGCGTTTCAGCAGGCGCTGCTGGACACGCTGGGCACCGAGAACGTCCAGAAGGGCGTCGCCGTGATCGGCGAGGGGCCCGACTTCCTTTGGGCTGTGGAATCCGCGCAGACACCCACGCTGGTGGTGGACGAGTCCGCGCGTCCGGCCATGCGGCGCATCGCGAAAACCACCGTGTGGTTCTCTGCGGGCAAGCTGAAGACTGGCGCGGCACACCAGTTTCATTACCTGGTGAACGGCGCGGTCTTCGGAGGCCGGAACGATGTCCCTGCTTACGGACCGGATTCCTACGCCCAGCCCGGCGTGCCGCAAGGAAAGGCGCCGGAGAAGCTGGTCCACGCGAGCAAGATTTACGAGGGGATGAACTCCGATTACTGGATCTACGTTCCGGCGCAGTACGACCCGTCACGTCCGGCGGCGCTGATGGTCTGGCAGGACGGCGAGGGTTTCGCCAATCGCGACGGCGGGTCGCGGTTGCTGAACGTCACCGACAACCTGATCCATCAGAAGAAGATTCCGGTGATGATTCACGTGATGATCAATCCGGGAACGCCGCGCGAGCGCTGGAGGAGTCTGGAATACGACACCGTGAGCGACCGCTACGCGCGCTTCCTGCGCGACGAGATTCTGGCCGAAGTGCAGAGCCGGTACAACATCCGCAAAGACGCCTACAGCCGGGCCATCGCCGGCCAGTCGTCAGGCGGCATCTGCGCGTTCAACGTCGCCTGGCAGCAGCCCAACGAATTCAGCCGCGTGCTTTCGCGGATCGGCAGCTTTACCAGCATCCAGTGGCGGCCGGCGCAGAATCTGGAAGGCGGCAACGTGTATCCCTTCAAGATCCGCAAGGAAGCAAAGCGCAACATCCGCGTCTGGCTCGACGACGGCGCGAACGACCTGGAGAA
>CAYPHP010000312.1:0-5413 GCA_964410045.1 uncultured Acidobacteriota bacterium
GCTTGACCTGGTGACTCGAGGTCGCTATTTCGGAGCCCAGATGCGGAACTCGCCGCTGCAGTGCAACAAGCCCATCAGGTACCACATTCCGTCGTAGTAGCGGTAACGTCCGGATGGGATCTCGGCCTTCCACAGGGCTTCGACGAACTTCGTCGCGCGAAGATGCGTCGCAGCGAGGCTGGCGACCGCGTTGGTTGCCACCAGTTCTTTCGAGTGACTCTCGCGTACTTGGTTGCCGTCGAGCGTGAACTCGTTTCCATAGGTGTCCAAGCCTTTTGACTCGAAAAAGGCCTGGATCCGATCACTGAGTTCGCGCTCGCGAGGATCGGCCTCCCACCAGGACCAATCGATCGCCCAGTTGGCCGCTGTCCTCCACGCGTCGGCCGCGAATCTTGCGCCTCGCCCGCCGAAGCCGGCCACGGGCGTTCCATCGAAATTGGCGTAGTTCGGCGCGAGTCCTGTCGTCGGGTGAGTCACCTTCTGAAAATAGTCGCGGCTCACCTTGGCTGCTTCCGCCCAAAAGGCTCGATCAGCTACCGGACCCCAGCGCGCCCAGAGTTCGTAGAACGCCGGCAAGTGATAGGACGGATCAGTGTGATCTGGCCGGCGGAGGTTGGGCGTGAAGCGCACCATCTTGTGCTCCGGATTGAACTGCGGCCCGATTCTTTCCGGACCCCGAATCGTGGGGCCTTCCATCACGGTTCGGTTCTTCATGTCATGGAGCAGCCGGTCGGCCTCGGCCCGATAGTTGTAGATACTCGAACCGTTGCCCCACCGTCCTGCGGCGAAATAGAGGGCCATAACCCAATACTCTTCCCCGTCGGGCGCCGGTGATTCGCTATTCGGCGTGCCATCGGTCTTCATGGACCATGAAAAGAATCCGTAGGCGGGATGGGCGGGTGACGCTTGGTACATGTACGTCTTCGACCAGTTCCACAAAGCGTCGAACTCCGCCTTCTTGTTCAGTTGAACGGCGATCATCATGCCGTAGGACATGCCTTCCGAGCGCACATCGTGATTATTGATATCGCTCAGATACGCGAGCGGTCCGTTGGCATTCTGTCCGGCCGCGTAGTAGACGGTTTGCGTCTCCGGATCGCCGTGAAACAACTGCTGGAATGCGCCGTCGATCTTTTGAGAAATCTCTTTCTGCGAGTGACCGGCTTCCAGAAACAGATTGCGATAGCGGCCCGTGGCGAAAGCGCCGGAACCGCCTTTGACAGGAGTTGGCGGGGTTCTCTGGAAGAACTTGTTGGCCCAGGGAATGAAGTATTTCCAGTTTGGACCGTCCGTGTGTCCTCCGTCATGCTGGCGCCAGGCGAGCTGGCCATCGAGCAGGCCCACATTGACAGGTGGCATCTTTTCCCGGTTGTAGTCGTCGGAAGTTCCCAGATTCCTAGCTCCCAGGAGACGGAAGACTGGCCCCGCCGCGACTGCCGCCATGAAGCTGCCCTGCTGATCGAGCCACTTGGCGTCGCCTTTCTCGGGCACTCCGTAGCTGATGAAGGTCAGGCGGGGAGCGCACAGCGCGATCAATTCGTGAGCGTCTACGGGCAGGTCGCCGGCGTTCTTGCTGCCGAAAGTGGCTTCCGCCGCGCCGTACTTCAAAAAGTTGCCGGCCATCCAGTGATATTCGCCCGACCCCGTGAGGTTCTCCACTGCCTCTCCAAAGTTCCTGCGATGTAACTTTGCGCCGCCTTCACCGGAGGAGCCCACCAACACAACGGCAAAACGCGTGTCGAATGCCATTGTCACCAAGGCGGCCTTGCCGTAGCGCGAAACTCCCTCGATACCAACCTGCTTGGCATCAACGGTCTTGTCCGTTTCCAGGTAGTCCAAAGAACGAGACGCGCCCCAAGCCCAGGCGCGCAAGGACCCCCAGTCGTCAGGCTTGCGAGGCCGGCCCTGGTTGACCAGTCCGATAATGCCCTTCGTGAGACCGGCACCGTTGTCCGCCTGGATGCTGGCTGGACTGATGGAAGCGTAGCCCCAGCCATCGGCGATCAATTGCTCGATGGCGGGGGGATCGCCGCCCGTCGCGGCTGGCGGGAAAACAGGCGGTCTGGGCGGAAGCGGCGCCCCGGGAGCCGGTGGCAGAAACCCGCGGCCGAACATCATCATCACCGGGACCGGCCCGTTCGCATTGACTGGGGTCACCAGCGCCACCCGAATATCCACGGTGATCGCCGGGTACGACGAATTGTCGACGTGTCCGACAAGCTGCCGTCCGATAACTGGATTCGAACCGACTACAGTGTTGACTGTCTCGGTGACCGTCCAAGTGACCTTGGGGACATTTCTGGGTACCCGGCCCAGCACTTCACGCTCGAAGTCCTCGACGATCTCCGGACGCCGCTGCTTCCACCAAACATCGGCCCTGGTGACTCGTTTGCCATTCTTCAGTTTCAAGACTTCGGGCAGGTTGGGAAACGGATTGGCCTTGGACTCGTCGTAGTTGGCATGATTGGGCGCGTTCTCGTTGCCGCTGGGCCCAGGGCGGAGCGCCTTGATCCCAAGCTGCTCCATCATGTTGCGATGGTCGGCGGCGGTGGTCCACGCGGCGGTCTGAGGCGCGGCCCCGCCATTGGTCTGTCCCGGCGCGATCGCGGTTATCACCAGAAGCAGTGCAAACAGTGTCAAAGAAGTCGGTCTCACGGCTGATTCCCTCTTGAGAATGAACGAAGCCTTCGGGATTTCACTTTGGTATCGCGCTTGGCCACAGATACGCATAAGAGGTCACCAACAGACCGACCATCGAAGCCAATATGATGCTATGCCAGAAGAACCGACCACTCACCCAAGACTTCATCCTAAGCCAACAGGAGTGTTTCTTTTCATAACGGCGTCTCATAAGGGTCATGACAGCAGCCGTCCAAGTCATACAAAGCATCGATGCAGGTGCGGCGCTGTTCAGCGCGCCGCGCCTGACGAACTTGCAGAACCGGACACCCCAGCGGCCACCGCCCGCCGCGTGGGGTTGCCTCGCCACCAAGTGAGCTATCATGTCCACGTACCGCGCGATTCGACGCCGTGAGGCACTCGCGCGATCGACACACCAAGTGCCAAGTTGGTCTAGGGCGGCTCTCCGAGCATGGCTATTATGATGTGTGGAACTATGAAAGGACCCGCCATGATTGCCAGATTATTGGCACGCGTTGCGTATCACGCTATTGCGCCCATCTTTCTAGCTCTAGCCGCACTGCCATCTGGACACTTATTAGCTCAATCCCCGGTGCGCTTAGAGCCAACCACGATGCGTCCGATCGCGAAAGTGGATGAACGGTACCAATCGTACAACGTCGAGATGGTCGAAGTAACCGGAGGCCGGTTCTGGGCTCCCTACAAGAAGGGATCTGGTCCGGCAATCCTCCCTTCGCCGACGGGTAACGCAGCCGAGACGTCGCCACCCGACAAGCGCCCGGATATGAGAAACGATCCGAACATCTTCGCGATGAGGGCGCCGATTGACCTGTACAACGCCAGGTTGCGCAAGCTCGCTACGGCGCTCGGTCCCGCCTACATGCGTGTCAGCGGCTCCTGGGCAAACGCGACCTATTTCCAGGATTCTGACGAGCCGCCTGCAAGTCCGCCAAAGGGTTTCAACGGTGTGGTCACTCGCAAGCAGTGGAAGGGCGTGGTGGATTTTTCTCGGGCCGTTGATGCGAAGATCATCACGTCTTTCGCGGGAAGCGAAGGCGCTCGGGATTCGAACGGCATCTGGACGCCGGCCGAGGCCCAGAAGATACTGGCGTACACCAAGACCCTTGGCGGTGAGATTGCGGCAGCGGAATTGTTTAACGAGCCGAACCAGGGAGTTGGGACTGGCAGATCTACTGACTATGACGCGGCGGCCTATGGCCGCGATTTTCGCGTCTTCCTGCCATTCATCCGAAGAGCCGCGCCGAACTTGGTGCTGCTTGGACCCGGTTCCAGCGGGGAAGAAAGCAGCTCGTATCGAATGAAAAGCTCGGACCTGATGAAGGCCGCCGGTCCCGGGATTGACGCATTCTCGTACCACTTCTATGGCGCCCGCGCTGTACGGTGCATGTTCCGTGGATCGGAGAAGCAGACGACCTCGGACCAAGCGCTCTCGGAAGACTGGCTCTCGCGCACCGATCAAGCGGAGTCCTATTACAGAGAACTTCGGGACCGTTTTGAGCCGGACAAGCCAATGTGGCTGACCGAAACCGGCGGTGCATCGTGTGGTGGCAATCCATGGAATGCCGCTTTTCTAGATACCTTTCGGTATCTGGACCAACTCGGCCGATTGGCCAAACGAGGAGTCAAAGTCGTGGCGCACAACACGCTGGCGGCCAGTGACTACGCTCTAGTCGATCAGGACAGCTTGCTTCCACGTCCTAATTACTGGGCTGCTGTGTTGTGGCGGAAACTCATGGACGCTACGGTTCTCGACGCCGGATCATCGGGTTCACCGAATGTGCATCTCTATGCTCACTGTTTGCGCGGCGTCCGCGGTGGAGTCGCTCTGCTGGCAATCAACACGGATCGCGACTCTTCTCATGACCTGGGAATCCCCTTCAAGACGAGTCGGTACACCTTGACGGCCAAGGACCTTCTGGATAGCAAGGTTGATTTGAATGCGAATGAGCTCAAACTGACGCCGGACGGTGACCTGCCGGCTATTGCCGGCACCTCGAGACCGCCGGGAAGACAGAGTTTGTCCGCGGCGAGCATAACATTCTTCGCCATTCGAGACGCGAAGAATGCCGCTTGCAGCGCCGCTCGCTAAATAGTGGGAGCCGCCATGTCCAAGGAGTGAAACCATGCTGAAGCTAAAGTCGATTCTCGTCCTGTCAGCGGTTGTCGCGCTGGCCACATCAGTGAAGCTGGCCTCCGGGCTGGCCGGCGCCGCCGTGCAGCCGAAAGTCGAAGCGCGGGCTGTTCCACTTTTGAAGATCAATAAGCTGACGTTTAAGGACCTAAACCGCAACGGCTCTCTGGACCCTTACGAAGACTGGCGGCTGCCCGTCGAGAAGCGTGCTGCGGACCTGCTTTCCAAGATGACGCTGGAGGAGAAGGCGGGGCTTATGCAGATCACATCTCTTCGCGGGAACGTCCTGGCCGACTATGTCAAT
This sequence comes from uncultured Acidobacteriota bacterium, assembly GCA_964410045.1. Classification (GTDB taxonomy): domain Bacteria; phylum Acidobacteriota; class Terriglobia; order JAJPHL01; family JAJPHL01; genus CAYPHP01. Next base: position 5,097 of record CAYPHP010000312.1, read on the forward strand.
AACCGGAATATACACTATCTGATCCTCCGCGATAACCTGAGCGCCCGTGACCTTGCCGTGCGGGCTAACACCTCCCAGGAACTCGCCGAGAAATCCCGGTTAGGGATCCCTTTGGTGTTTACGTCCAACCCCCGCAACCATGTCCGGGATACCCTCGTATACGAGGAAGCCGAGGCCGCCGGAGAGTTCTCGAGTTGGCCGGGAACGCTTGGCTTGGCGGCGACGAACGACCTCAAGCGCATCCGGGATTTCGCTGAAACCGCGCGCATCGAGTGGCGCGCCGCGGGAATTCAGAAGATGTACGGGTATCAGGTAGA
>CAYPHP010000313.1:0-5407 GCA_964410045.1 uncultured Acidobacteriota bacterium
AGCGCGCTCACCACCGGGCGCCGGTGCAATCCCGCGAAGCGGGATCTGCGCGGCCCCTGGCACTCAAGCCAAAATCACTGCAAAACTCGACGGGAGCTTCAAACCGCCGGGCGGCTCTCCCGGAGCCTTTCCCGGCTCTGGAACCGGCCCAACTGGATCCCGCCAACCGCGGGATCTGCCGGTTCAGTTCACGAAACGGCGCAAACGCACGCTGTTCACCAGGCCCAAGGCCAGAAAAGTGAACAGAACGGAGGAGCCCCCCTTGCTCATCAGCGGCAAGGGGATCCCGGTGACAGGCGCAAAGCCCACCACCATCCCCACGTTCACAAAAATCTGGAACAACAGCACACTGGTCACGCCCATCACAATGAAGACTCCGGCTCGGTCCGGCGCGGTCTGTGCGTTGTGGATCAGGCGCATCAACACCATGAAGTACAGCAACAACGCCGAGAGAACTCCGAAAAACCCGTGTTCCTCGGCAAAAGCCGAAAAAATAAAATCGGTGTGCGGGACGGGCAGGAAGAAGAGTTGCGTCTGCGTTCCCTTGGCCGTTCCCGAACCCCACAAACCCCCAGAGCCGACGGCAATCTTGCTCTGCAAGACCTGGTAGCCCGCCTTCTGCGGGTCCTGTTCCGGGTTCATGAACGTGGTCAGCCGGGCCTTTTGATAGGGCTTTAGGCCGAAGTGCCATGCCACCGGCAGAGCCAGCGCCGCCGCCAACAACAGTACCACAAAATGTTTCCAGCGCAGCCCGGCCAAAAACACCGCCATCGCCACCACCGGCGCGATGGTCAGCGCCGTGCCCAGATCCGGCTGCAACAGGATCAACCCCATCGGAACACCCGCCAGAGCGCCCACCTTGGCTAGGTCGGCGACGGTGACGGTTTCCTGGCGCGCTTCACTGAAGTAGCGCGCCAGGGCCAATATTATCACCAGCTTGACGAACTCGGACACCTGAAAGTGGGTACCCTCAATGTCCAGCCAGCGCCGGGCTCCGAAGATCTTCGGGCCGAGGAAGAGCACCAATACCAGCAGGACCAGCGTGACCATGTAGAACAGCGGCCAGCGTTCCATCAGGTCGTGATAGTCCAGAAGCGAAACCACGAACATGGCCACGAAGCCGAGCAGGACCCAATAGAGCTGCTTCAGATGGGCTCCGGCGAACTTGGAGTGATGGGTAGTTGAGTAGATCTCCATCAATCCCAACCCGCAGATGATCACCACCAGGCCGAGCAGGGTCCAGTCGAAGTCGCGGAAGGAGACGCGCCGAGTCATGGCTGGCCTCCCGGCACGGGGCTTGCTGTGGGGGGCGGGGCGCTTCCGGACGCCACTTCCCGCGCCTGACCCCGGTTCTTCTTCTCCCAATAGGCCCGGATCACATCGCGGGCGATCCCGGCCGCGTAGGTGCTCAACTCGCCGTGCTCAAACAGCACGGCCACGGCAATCTCCGGATGCAGATGGGGGGAAATGCCGACGAACCAGGCGTTGTCCCGTAGATCGACATCATTGCTGCCACGCTTGGCCTTAGCCAGATCGAGGCTGGCGACTTGCGCCGTTCCGGTCTTGCCGCCAATATCGAGTCCAACCACACGCGCTCGTCCTCCGGTTCCGCCTTCGTTGACCACGCCGAAGAGCCCGGCAGTGGCTTCGGCGACGGTTGTGCTCTTCAGCGGGAGCCGAATCAACTGGCCGAGTTCCTGTTCCGGCCGGTAGGCCGCCACTTCCTTGGGGAAGACCACGTGCGGACGCCGGAAGTTTCCTTCGGAAGCCACGCCTCCATAGAGATAGGCCAATTGCAGCGGGGTGGTTTGGACCGATCCCTGTCCGATGGCCACGGAGATGGTCTCGCCGGCGTACCACTTCTCGCGGAACATCCGTAGTTTCCATTGCGGCGAAGGGACCACGCCTTCTTCCTCGTGCGGCAGGTCAATCCCCGTTTTGTGTCCCAGCCCGAGGCGCGAGGCGTACTCCGCAATGCTCTCGATGCCAAGCTTCTGTCCGACGGTATAGAAGTAGACGTCGCATGATTGCACGATGGCCCGGTGCAGTTGAACATGGCCGTGCCCGCCCTTGGTGTGACACTTGAAGAAGCGTCCGTAAAAGTTTGCGCCGCCCGGGCAACTGACGCCCCATTGCGGCGTGATGGTGTCCGTTTCCAGACCGGCCACGGTCATGATCAGCTTGAAGGTTGATCCCGGCGCCAGTTGGGCCTGGATGGCCCGGTTCAGCAGCGGATGGTGGGGATCGGACATGTAACCCTGCCAATCCTTACGGCTGATGCGGACGGCGAACTTGTTGGGGTCAAAGGCCGGCCGGCTGACCATGGCCAGCAGTTCGCCGGTGCGGGGGTCAAGCGCCACAATCGCGCCCTGCTTGCCTTCCATGGCCTGCTCGGCGGCGGCCTGGATATCCAGGTCAATGGTCAAGCGGAGCGGGGTGCCTGCGGTCGATGGCTTCTCATCCAGCTTGCCGACTTCGCGGCCCCGGTTGTCGACAATCACCCGGCGCAGGCCGTCTTCTCCGATCAGGATGTCGTTGTATTGCCGCTCGATGCCGCTCTTGCCGACCATCTGTCCGGAGCGGAATCCGGCGAATTCGGGCAGGTCCAACTCGCCTTCGCTGACTTCGCCTACGTATCCGAGCAGGTGGGCCAGAAAGCCGTCCCGCGGATACAGGCGGCGGGAGACCATCACCACTTCGAGGCCGGGGATCTCGTCGCGATGCGCCTCCACGTAGGCCAGGTCGCGCAGGCTGGCGTCCTCCTTGAGGACCAGGGGTTCATACTTGGGTGCGCTGCGGAAGCGGCGCAGCCGGGCGCGGAGTTCTCCCGGATCGAGCTCCAGGCCTTCCGCGATGCGGTCCATGTCGCGGTCCTGGCGGGCCTGCTCGCGCAACAGCAGAATACTGAATGACGGATAGTTGCCTGCGATCACCCGGCCTTCGCGGTCCACGATCCGGCCGCGCGGCGCCAGCAGGGGAAGGCTCTTGATGCGGTTCTGATCGGCGAGTTCCTTGTAGTAAAGAGGCTGGGAGATCTGCAGGCGCCAGAACCCGGTGGCCAGGACGAAAAACAGGGCCACGATCAAATACTGGATTACTGCGATCTTGAACTGGGCGAATTTGGTGTCCCGGTCAAGCACGATCCAGGACCGGCTACTCGCGCTGGCGAAGTCGATCCAGTAACTGGAAGATTATCACGCCGCAGAGCGCGTTCACAAGCGCCGCCAGCAGCTCGTTCAACCCTGGTAACGCGGCCGCCTTCTGCAGCAGCACGCGCTGCACGATCCAGAACAGGCCGGCGTGCAGGTAGTGGAAGGAGGAAATCAGTAAGATCCGGGTCAGAGGGCTGTCCGCGTCGATGTGCGCTCCCAGGGAGGATGCCAGGTAGCCGATGATGGTCTTGACGATTCCGAATACGCCGATGGGGCCGGAACTCAGACTGTCCTGAACCAAGCCGATGATCGCCCCCATCGACAAACCCACGATCTGGCTGCGCCGGTTGCTGGCGAAGTACACCGTGACCAGCAGGGCGAAGTCCAGCGTCGAGAGTCCGGGGATCCAGGTGGGCAGGAACGCTTGCAGTGAAAGCGCGGCCGCAGGGACCGCCACCAACACCCAGGGCTTGTAGTAGTGAACTTCAGCCCGCTCCTGGAAAACGTCGCGCATGGCGGTGTCTTATTCTAACCGCCGATGCATACAGATGAACGCCGATCACTGCTTCGGCGATGGTTCCTTCTTCGGGGGAGCGGGAGCCGTCTTCTGCGCCTCCTGCGCGGCTTTCAGACGGGTCTGGGCCAGGACCTTGTCGGCGTCGGTCTCCGGGCGCGCGCCGCGCGGGATTCCGGGGCGATCGCTCTCGGCGGGAGTTTCGGGCTTGGCGGGTTGGATCTGGGCCGACGGTGGCGGCGATACCGGAGCGGTCGCGGCTTCGTTTGGCGCTGGCGCCGCAACTTCAACGTCCACGCCCTGGATCACCACCAGCACTTCCTCCAAGCGATTCAACCGCACCAGCGGTTGGACCGTGATCTGCTTGAATGGCGATCCGGCATTCACCGCGCTCACCGTGCCGGCCGGCAAACCCTTGGGATAAATGCGGTCTTCGCCGGAGGTGTAGACTTTCTCGCCGACCTGGACGTTCTCGTCGTTCAACACGTATTGCAGCGTAGCGGTCGAGGCGTTCTGGCCTTTGAGGATGCCGTGAACCCGTGAATTCTCCAGGAGACAGCCGACCCCGCTATCGGCATCGGTGATCAGGAGCACCTGGGCCGACCCCTGGAAGACGCGCTGCACTTTCCCGACGATCCCTTCGGGGGTGATCACCGCCTGGTTGGCTTGCAGGCCGGCTTCACTGCCTTTGTTGATGAACACCACGCGGGAAACGTCGGTGGCTCCCGATCCGATGACCCGCGCGGCGATCAGTTGGTTGGGACTCTTTTCCTTGAAGTCTACGAGAGCGCGGAGACGCTGCAGTTCCAGAGTCTGTTCCCGCAATTCGTGGACTTTGATCCGTTGCCGGAACAGTTCCTGCTCCAGCGCGCGGGCCTCGTCGCGGGCATGGCGGAGATCCAGGTAGTTTTCCCAGACACTGCGCACGCCGTTGAACGCCGCGCTGATGGCCCGCTGGGGAGGGGCAAACAAGGCTTGGACCCAGCCGCGGATCAGCGGCACTTCGCTGTCGGGCCGTTTCACCTGCCATCCCAGCAGCACGATCTGCACGAACAGCACGGCGACTAGGACCGCGGTGTTGCGATGCCGGGAGAAGATCGTTTCCATACTGGTGTCGGGTGACTGGTGTCAGGTGACGGATCCGATCCGGGACCCATCACCCGTCACCTGTCACCCATACTTAGTCTACTGAGATCTTCCGGAGCAGGTTGAAGTCGGTGAGCATCTTGCCGGTGCCCAGGACCACCGAAGCCAAGGGATCGTCAGCGATGGAGACGGGCAGTCCGGTCTCCTCGCGGATACGCTTGTCCAGGCTCTTGAGCAATGCTCCGCCGCCAGTGAGCACGATGCCGCGGTCGGAGATGTCCGCGGAAAGTTCCGGCGGCGTCCGTTCCAGGGCCACGCGGATGGCGTTCATGATGGTGGAGACGCACTCCGACAAAGCCTCGCGGATCTCCGTGTCGTCGACGGTCAGGGTCATGGGCACGCCTTCGATCAAGTTGCGGCCCTTGATTTCAATGGTCAGCGGTTTGTCCAGCGGGAAGGCCGAGCCCACTTCCATCTTGATCATTTCCGCGGTGCGCTCGCCGATCAGCAGGTTGTACTTGCGCTTGAGGTAGTGGGTGATGGCGTCGTCCATCTCGTTGCCGGCCACGCTCACCGACCGCGAATAGACGATGCCGGACAGGGAGATCACCGCGATATCGGTCGTTCCACCGCCGATGTCCACGACCATGTTGCC
>CAYPHP010000314.1:0-5407 GCA_964410045.1 uncultured Acidobacteriota bacterium
TGACGGCGCTGCCGTTGGTGACGGTAGCCCAAGCCCGCGATTGGCCGGTGAGTTCCCAGGGAAGCTGCACGTTCATCTGACCCGCCGAAGTGAAGAACAGGGGAGCCGAAAACGTGCCGTTGAACAACATGCTTGCTCCACCCAGCGCGGTGGGCAGCGGCAGCGTCGAGGCGGCCGTGGTCGAGGCGGCGAGGCCGGTGCCGAAGGCCGCGGCGATACTCCCAGGCACGACCCCCAGGCCGGCCTGGAACCCTCCGGCGTTCACTGCGCCGCCCGAAGGGAACACCGGAACCGTAGCGGACGAACCGATGGTGAAGGGCGCGCTGGTGGAGGTTCCTCCGCCGGGCGTAGGACTGGCTACCGTGACTTGCGCCGTCCCGGAGGCCGCCAAGTCGGCCGGGGAGACCGCAAAGTTGAGCTGATTGCTGCTGATGAACGCCGTCGCCCGGCTCTGACCGTTCCAACGCACTGTGGAGGCGGGGACAAAGTTGCTGCCAAACACGCTCACGACCGTCGCGGCGGCGCCGGTCCTGGCAGCCGACGGCGCCAACTGGGTGACCGCCGGAGCCGGATTATTCGTCGTCTGCGCCGGACCCGCCGCGGCCACCGTCATGCGAGCCGGGCCGAGACCCGATTGAAACGGCGAACCAGCGACCGCCGTCAGTGCGCCCGTGGCCGTATTGATGCTGAAGGCCGAGATGCTACCTCTTTGTCCCGGCGACTGGCTGGTGACGTAGAGAAAATTCCCGTTGGGATCCACGGCCAGCGAGAATGGGCTGTTTCGAACGGAAAAAGGAGAACCGGGAATGGCGCTCAGCGCGCCGGACGTAGCATTGATCGCGAACGCGGAGATGAAACTGTCGTTGGTACTGTTGGCCACATAGAGGAACTTCCCGCTGGGCTCCACCGCCAGGTAGGTCGGCTGACCTCCGCCGGTGAACGGCGAACCGGCCACGGGCGTCAGCGCCCCGGTGGCGCCGATCGTGAAGGCCGCGATGGTACCGTTCGGCAATCCGGTATTGGTATTGGCTACGAACAGGAAGCGGCCGGAAGGATCAACAGCCAGCGAGTTGGGCCCGTTGCCGGATGTGAACGGCGACCCGGTAACGAGCGCCAGCGCCCCGGTTGTGGCGTCAACGGTGTAGGCCGCAACGGTGGTGCCGGCCAAGGCTGCGAACAGCAACCGTCCGGAAGGACTCATGGCCACCGCCCGAATCGTGGACGCAGCCGCAAAGGGCGACCCGGTTACCGGGGTCAGCACGCCGCTAATGGGATCGATGGCAAACGCTGAAATGTTCGCAGCGCCTGAATTCCCGACGTAAAGGAACCTGCCCGACGGGGTCACGGTCAGTGAGAAAGGTTGCGATTGAGTGCCGTTGTTGAAGGGCGAGCCGGGGAGGGGTGTGTGAACGCCGCTGTTGGGATCAAGGCGAAATCCCGCAATGTTGCCGCTTCCGAAATTGGCCACGTAGGCGACCCGGCCCAACGCCGTCGCCGTGGCCACCGGCTGGATTCCAGTGGTCGAAAACGGCGATCCTTGCACCTGGGTCAAGTCGCCGGCCGCCGCCGAAGGTGAGCGCCGCGAAGCCGGATCGGCTGTCGGGCCGGGAGCAAACGGCGCTATCCGGAAGACTGAGAGTCCACCGCCGATATCCTCGGTGAAGTCTTCCAGCGGAATGAGGGTGAGAAGCAACGGCCTCGGCGATTCCGAGAAGACCCAGGCAATCCGGTTGCGCGGCTCGCCGCCGCCCAGTCTCGGATACCCGCCGTCGGTCATCATGTTGACCCAATGGTTGGAGCGCAATCCGTTGGCCGTGCCGTTTTGTAACGAATCGTCGTTGAAGGCCAAGGCATTACCGTCGGGGCCCGAAGCCGTTCCCGAAACAGTGACTACGTGACCGCCCCGAATGTTAGGAGGGTTAGCGTTGTCCAGCCAGACCAGTCCGAGCTCCACGTCCTGACCCTTGGCCACCTCCTGCCGGATGTAGTCGAACGTCGGAGGAGCCGCAGCGCCGTCGCGATTGGCTGTTCCCGTGCCCACCGTCACCGAGGCGCCGAGACCTTGCAGGGCCGCGCTATAGGTGGCGTCCGCCTGGTAGTGAATGTCCATGCTGAGTGGGTGTTCCGCGCGCTGCGTGAAACGCAGTTTCCCTTCAATGAGTTCCTTGGGATAGACCCCATTCCCTCGCCATCCGGCAGGTACCATGTCGGACTTGAGCTTGGCAAGGCTCTGCGCGGGAGTGTCCGCACCCAGATTGATGGCGCCCCGCGACTGCAGCCAGTGCATGCTGTTGGTCACTCCCCCGGGGGCGCACTCGTTCATTCCCTGCACAACGTTTCCGATGCCCTGAGTCTCATTGACCGTGATGTTGAGATCGCCGGCGGCCTGCAGCGGATTGCTGAGTTCCGTCTGTAGAGGTGCGTCTGGGACCGCGAGTGTTCCCGGTGTAAAGGGAACCGGTGGGATGAGACCCTCGGCGCGGTTGGTACGTTGTCCAGCGACGGCGTTCAGGCTCCCTGTGAAAGCTGGCGCGCTAGTAATACGGCCGTCCGTGACGGTAAGAGTGTAGGCGACCCTGGATCCGGTGATGCACGTCCCCCGCGTGACTCCCAGTTGCGTCAAGTCGACGCTGGCGCTCGCCGCGGCTTGACTGGCCACCGCCGGAACATTCCGCACAATCCAGGCGGGAGCCACCGTGCTGCCCGCCAGTTGAGCCATCACCTGGATGTACTGCACTTGCCCGGGAAACTGCCGCACCGCAAAGCCGGCATGGCCGTATTCCGAGCAAGGAACGTTGCCGGAAAATGCTGCGGCGAAGCTGAATTGATCCAGGCTGAAGCCGTCTACGACAGCTTGGGCTGGAAGGAGCCCGGAACAAAGGGCCAGCAGAGCGAACGATCCCAGAATTCGTCGGTTCATCACAGGCCTACCTTTCCGCGAAATGTGCACCAGCATAGCACGGCCGGGGCAGTAAGACTAACCCTTCAATCTCGACGGTCAAGCAAGACCTTCATAGCGCCGTTCTTCAATGTGCTGTGGACGTTGCTCTTGGCGATCTTGCGCAGGCTGGCGGAACTGAGATGTCGCAGTAGGGAGAGCGCCGTCCCGCCGGGCGTCTTGGGATTCATGGCCAGGGAGAGCTTCAATTCCTCGCTCATGCCCCACTGCGGATTGGCCCGCAGCATCTTGACGATGTACTCGGCCACCAGCGAGTCGATGCTGGGAAGCTTGGCGATGGCTACGATCTCCGGCAGCGTGATCAGGGGATTCTTGCAGAGGTAGAGCAGCAGCGTTGGGCTGGGCTGCTGCATGATGATCTGCCGCCCGGTCTGCCCTGCCCGCGTGGCGTAGATGACTTTGCGCGCGAAGTTCATGTTGCGGATCTTGCCGAACTCGTCCAGGCGGTCGGAGGAATCCGATTGGAACTCTTCCTCTGACGCGGGCGGCGCGTCGCGCATCGCCGTTTCGAGTTCCGCTACCAATTGCGGAGTTCCCTTCCCGCAGGACACCAACAGCGTCAGGCGCGGCTTCCCTTCCTGGATCTCGGTTGCTGTAGCCTCAAAGCGGCCCACCTGGATCGGCACCGGACGCGGCCGGTCGGGAAGCTTGAAGAGGAACTGTCCGCGGAACGGCAGAGGCAGGAGGTCCTTGTTCTCAGTCTGCAGACGTCCGCAGGCGATCAGGTTGTAGACGCAAGACGCTTCTTCGGCGTCGTGCTCCAGGTGGATCACCACTCGCCCCTCGTTGGGCTCGCCGAAGACGCGCATAGGCGGTTCTGAGTGTACAATAGAAGGGTTAGCTTTCCCTGTGAGGGGCGGTAGCTCAGTCGGTAGAGCACGAGCCTTTTAAGCTTGGGGTCGCGGGTTCGAGTCCCGCCCGCCTCACCACCAGAAGCCAAGCCGGTGATCTCCTTGCTGCCAACTTTGTTGGCAGCCTTTTACAGCAAGTGTCCTGTTTTCAAAGGGCGAATTGCTTTAGTACGCCGCGAGCGAGGGCGAGACTAGTCGTTCTACTCCCCGCTGCAATTTGTGCATTATCGCTCACCAGTGCTGGAATTCACGCATCAAAATAAGCGGAATCCCTGTATTATCAACGAGACAGGCACGTGCGGGACTGGCAGGCGCATTGCAAGTACCCAGGCGGTCGTTTGCCTTTTTCCGATCACGGAGGGGCGAAATCGCCATGTCGCCTCCCAGCATCCGGACCAGTGACTGGTGAACCAGCATGACCGCCGATCGTGAATGCAGCGCCGCATTCGTCTCCCTATCCCGAACTGAACTGTTTCTGCGGTTCGGCGAGCCTGTGAGAACCGCAGTATTCGTGGTGGCTGTACTTGCTGCTGCGCTGCTTCCGACACCCTTGGCCGCTCAGACGGCCACCACAACCACGCTCGGCGCTTCGCCCTCGCCGTCTGTCTTCGGCGCGCCTGTGACTTTGACCGCAACCGTGTCCCCAGGGTCCGCCACCGGCAAGGTGACCTTCTACGACGGGACAACAATCCTGGGGACTGCAACCCTCTCTGCTGGCCAGGCGATTTTGAACACGAAGTTCCTGTCCTTTGGCAGCCGCAGTTTGAAAGCTCACTACGGCGGCAATGGCGCCTATGCATCGAGCACCTCGGTGAATCTTCCGCAGACCGTCACCACCCAGCCGCAGAGCGGGTTTCTGGCGCCGGTCACCAAGGAGGTCGCGGCCAATCCTGGAGTAGCGGCTGTAGCGGATTTCAACAACGATGGGAAGGCGGATCTGGTCGTGTCTTGCTCTCCCATTACCATCAGCGTCCTGTTAGGCCGAGGAGACGGGACCTTCCAATCGCCGCTCATCGTCCTCACCTATTCAATCGGATCCGCTCCCGTTATCGCCGTTGGCGACTTCAACGGAGATGGCAACACCGACCTGTTTATGAGCGACTACAGCACCTATGGCAAGGTGTGGTTGGGCAATGGCGACGGAACCTTTCAGGCTCAGCCCGGTTTCTACCTTGGCGGCGAAGGCCGCATGATGGTTGTAGCGGACTTCAATCGGGACGGCAAGGCAGACCTGGTGTTGTCTCACACAAACTACGGGCTGGGCGGTGTATTTCTGGGCAACGGCGACGGCACGTTTCAGGGCGCGGGTCAGTTCGCCCTTGGAAACCAGCCTTCGTCGCTGGCTGTTGGAGATTTCAACGGAGATGGCAAGCCCGACCTAGCCGTCAGCCGTTACGAATCCAGCGGCAATGTGAATGTGTTGCTGGGCAATGGCGATGGGACTTTCCAGTCAGCGGTCCCTTATGCGGTCGGCCTTTATCCTTTGAAGGTGCTGACGGGCGACTTCAACGGCGACGGAAAACAGGACTTGGCGGCAAATAATGGCAGCAGCCTCAACGTCAGCGTGTTGCTGGGCAATGGTGATGGAACTTTTCTG
>CAYPHP010000315.1:0-5399 GCA_964410045.1 uncultured Acidobacteriota bacterium
GCTCAGCCGCGCCGGACCGGGAACGTCGGCGGGGCGCGGAATGCGCTCAAAGTTGAGGTCCACAAGCTTGTGGGGCGGCTCAGCCTCCACCTTCACCGTAATGCGCACCCAGACGCTGCCTTCCTGATTCCGAATGGTGGTGGCCGTCTCGTGCTCGCCCTTGGCATCCACGCGGTGGACGTTGATGCTTCCCCAGCGATCCTGGAAATCGGCGTCCATAGCCGCGAAGCGCTCCGCGGGGACCTTGGCCAGCAGCGCGGACGCATAGTTCTCCGAGGCGAACTTGCGGGTGGCCTCGCGGCTCATCTGGTTGTAGTTCTTGATCCAGGCCTCGGTCATGCGGCCGGCCGGAGTGGCCGGGTAGGCGGCCTGGGCCGCCGCGGCGGCGGCCAGGCAAAACACGATCGCCAAGCAAGCGCGGGTATTCCGTCTCATCTTCTTCCTCCTGGTACGGATAGACGATCAAGCATCAATTCCGCCTATTGATAGTTGGTATACTGATCATTCCCAATATGAATATATCGGCGATGGACCTGAACCTGTTGCGGGTGCTGGAGGCGATGCTGGCGGAGCGCAGCGTGACCCGGGCCGCGCGGCGCGTGGGCCTGTCGCAGCCGGCCGCCAGCAACGCCTTGAACCGCCTGCGCGGGCTGTTGCGCGATCCGCTGCTGGTGCGCAGCGGCCGCGGCATGCGGCCGACGCCGCGCGCCCAGCAACTGGCCGGGCCGGTCCACGCAGCGCTCGAGCAGTTGCGCCAGGCGCTCGAAGACCGTCCGGCGTTCGAGCCGGCCAGCAGCCGCCGCAAGGCCACCCTGGGCGCGACCGACTACGGAGAAGTGGCCATCCTGCCCGGCCTGCTGGCGGCGCTCGGCCGCCGCGCTCCGCACATCATCCTGAAAGTCCGCCGCCTGCCGGAGATCTTCTCCGTGCCGCAACGCGAACTGGAAGACGGCACCGTGGACCTGGCCTTCGGCTTCTACGCCGAGGCTCCCGCCCTGAGCGCCGGCCTGTTTTCGCGCCCGCTGTGGAGCGAGCATCATGTTTGTCTGGTCCGCCGCGGCCATCCGCAAATCCGCAAGACTCTCAGTCTGGCACAGTACACCGGCGCGGGGCACGTGGGCATCTTCTATCGCGGTGAAGGACCTGGACTGATCGACACTGCGCTGGCCAAACGCGGTCTGCAGCGGCGGCTGGCGGCGGAAGCGCCGCATTTCCTCTCGGTGCCGCACGTGGTGGCGGCCACCAACCTGGTCGCCACGGTCCCGCAACGCCTGGCCGCGCGATTCTGCCGCCTGCTGCCGTTGCGCTCGATGCCTCTGCCGCTCGACCTGCCGCCCTTCTCGTTCACGCTGCTGTGGTCCGAGCGCACCAACAGCGATCCGGCGCTGGCCTGGCTGCGCGAGCAGATCGCCGCGGCGCACGCCGCAGACCATTGACCTCGTCCGCGCGCGGGCGTAGCATCAAATCAGCAAGACCAGAGCAAAGGAGGCTCGGTTTTATGATTTCCCTCCGCCTCAAAAAGTTCCTCGACGAAAACAAGGTTCCTTATGAGACCCAGATGCACCGGGTGGCCTACACGGCGCAGCAGGTGGCCGCGGAGGAGCATGTTCCCGGACGCATGATGGCCAAGACCGTGATCGTGCAGTCCAAAGGGGCGTTCGCCATGGCCGTACTGGCCGCGCATCGCCGCGTGGATCTCGCCACGTTGCGCCAGGCGCTGAAGGATGCCGACGTGCGCCTGGCTTCGGAAGCCGAGTTCGCCAGCCTGTTCCCCGATTCCGAGACCGGAGCCATGCCCCCGTTCGGCAACCTCTATGGCTTGCCGGTCTATGTGGACGAGATGCTGGCCAAGGACAGCGAGATCGTGTTCAACGCCGGCACCCACCGGGAGACGATCAAGATCAAGTTCACGGATTTCCTGAAACTGGTGCGGCCGCAAATCTTGTCACTGGCGGCGCAAACCGCAGCCGCATAGAAAGAGCAAAGGCGCGGAAGGAGATCCTTCCGCGCCTCGCGAGTTTCAGCAGAGAGTCTACGAGCGGGACACGTGCAGTTTGTTGTCCACGGAGAAGACGCCCAGGATGCCGTGCACGCGGACCGCGGCGAGGGCCTTCTCCACCTGGCTGTTGACCCGGCCCTTCAGCGTGACATTACCGTTCTTGACGATAATGCGGATGGGGTGTGCCGGATCGAGAGCGTTCAGCCCGTTGGTGGACCCGTAGATGCGGCGGGCCGCGAGGATCCGGATCTGGTCATCGAGCGAGGAAAGCGGCAGCACTTCCACGCGGTCCACCAGGTCGCGGACGCCGGCGGTTGCGGCCACCAGGCTCAGCGCCGACTCCTTGTCCCACGGCGTGCGGGCCGAGCCGCTCAGCGTGACCTTGCCGTTTTCCACTTCCACGTCAAACCAGTTGAAGACGTTCCCTTGGCTCGAGCGGTCGTACGACAAGCTGCGCGCCAACTTTTCCGCCAGCATTGAGTCGTCCACCCGCGGGCCGTCGACGGTGATCAAATTGACCACGCGGATGACCGCGCCGTAGCTCTTGGCCTTGCGTTCCAGCTTCTGCTTGTCGGTGAAGCGGCCCACCGAGCCGGTGAGTGTGGCGACACGATCTTCCACCTTCGCGGTCACCGCCGGATACTTTGTCAGGTCCTTTGTCAAGGCCGCCTGGACCGCCAGGTCGGTCGGCGTGGAGGCCCACGCCACGGTTGCGATCAACAGCACAACTGAAAACACCAAGCTCTTGCGGATCATAGGTCCCCCTCAAAGTGAGATTTGGTTGCTTTTTCCGAACCGAACTAGAGATCGAAGAAACGAGGCGGCGCGCGTCCGAGAGAACTGCGCCCGGGCCGCGCCACGAGCTGCGGGGAGAACTCCACGCGCTCGCGCCAGTTCCGGATCAGCAGGACGGCCGTCGCGCCAAGGGACAGAATCGTGGCGCTCAGCGTTACCAGGCAGGCCGAGCAGTTTGCCCGGGAGGTCCCGATGCTGTGGGAGTGAACCGGAACCAAGACCACCGGGAGCAACACCAGCACAATCGCCAGCGCCGCCAGGTAGGGGTTCCGAAATGTCGTTGATCCCAGCATCTTCATACTCAACCTATTAGACGCTGGCCGCGGGCCGGGGTTTCGGGGTACGAAAGTACTGGGCTTCAATGGGTTAGGGGGCAGGCAGGAATGCCTGCCCTACGTGGCGCAGGCATTCTTGCCTGCGGTCTTACGACAGCGACTCCAGAATGGACTGGACTTCCAACAGGATCCCCGGACCCATGCCGGCAGCGACCGGAACGCTGAGGACGCCGCTGGGTGAGAACTGGGCGCCCGCGCGGCGAGCGACAAAGTCCATGAGTTTCTGCGGCGGGATGGTGGCACCTTCGTGGAATTTCAGATGGACCGCGCCGGCGCGCCGCTCGACCTTTTGGATCGCCAGGCGCGTGGCCGCGGTCTTGAGCATGGCGTAATCGAGCAAGTGCAGTGCCGCGGGCGGCGGCGGACCGTAGCGATCCTCCAATTCCTTCTCTACGGCCGCGCGGTCTTCCGCCCCGAGCACGCCGGCGATCCGTTTGTAGACGCGCAGGCGCTGAGCCTCGTCGCTGACGTAACTGTCGGGAATGCGAAGGCTCACGCCCAGATTCAGAGTGGTGGAAACTTCCGGCGGTACATCCTCGCCCTTCAACTCGCGGACCGTCCGCTCCAGCATCGTGGTGTAGAGATCGAAACCGATGGCGTTGGCGTGGCCGTGCTGTTGCCCGCCCAGGATATTCCCTGCTCCGCGCAGTTCCAGATCCAGCGCGGCGATCTTGAACCCCGCGCCCAGGTCGCTGAATTCCTTGAGCGCGCTCAACCGGCGCTTGGCCAGCGGGGTCAGCTCGCGGTCTTCAGGGATCAGCAAATACGCATAGGCGCGGCGGTTGCTGCGTCCCACGCGCCCACGCAACTGGTAAAGCTCGGAAAGGCCCATGCGATCGGCGCGGTTGACGATGATGGTGTTGCACAGCGGGATGTCCAGGCCGTTCTCGATGATCGTGGTGGAAACCAGTATGTCGAATTCGTGGCGGACGAAGCCGAGCATCACCTTCTCGAGCTGGCGTTCATCCATCTGGCCGTGGCCAACGGCGATGCGCGCCTTCGGCGCCAGTTTCTGAACCAGCGCGGCGATCGAAAAAATGGTCTCCACGCGGTTATGGACGAAGTAGGCCTGGCCGCCGCGCGCGAGTTCCTGTTCCAGGGCCGTCTTAATCAATCCCTCGCTGAACGGCGCTACCACGGTCTGGATTGACAAGCGGTCTTTCGGCGGCGTCTCGATCACCGACATGTCGCGCAGGCCCACCAGCGACATGTGCAACGTCCGCGGGATGGGCGTGGCCGACATGGTCAGCACGTCCACTTGCTTGCGCATCTGTTTGATGCGTTCTTTGTGGCGCACGCCGAAACGCTGCTCTTCGTCGACCACAAGCAGACCGAGATCGTGGAAGACCACGTCCTTGGAAAGCAGCCGGTGCGTACCGATGACCACGTCGACCTTGCCGGCCTCCAGGTCGGCCAGAGTCTTTTTCTGCTCGGCGGCGTTGCGGAAGCGGCTGAGCATGTCCACGCGCACCGGAAACGGCGCGAAGCGCTGGCGGAACGTCTCGTGATGCTGGAAAGCCAGCACCGTGGTGGGCGCGAGGACGGCCACCTGCTTCGAATCGCTGACCGCCTTCATCGCCGCGCGCATCGCGACTTCGGTCTTGCCGTAGCCGACGTCGCCGCAGAGCAGGCGGTCCATGGGCTCGGCCGTCTCCATGTTGCGCTTGACGTCGCCGATGGCGATGTTCTGGTCGGGCGTCTCGGAGAATTCAAACGCATCTTCGAACTCGCGCTGCCAGTGGGAGTCGGCGGAGAAGGCGTGCCCGCCGGCGGTCTTGCGCTCGGCGTAAAGGCGGAGCAGTTCGCCGGCCATCTCCTCCATGCTCTTCTTGGCCTTGGCCCGCGTCTTCTCCCAAGCCACGCCGCCCAGTTTGTCGAGCTTCGGCGTGACCGCAGTCTCGCCGACGCAACGATACTTCTGCACCAGGTCCAGGCGCGTCAGCGGAAGATAGAGACGAGCCTCCTCGGCGTATTCCAGCAGCAGAAACTCGCCGCCGACGCCGTCCTCTGTGGAGGCAATCTCCTTGACGCCCAGATAGCGCCCGATGCCGTGCTCGACGTGGACCACGAAGTCGCCGGCTTGCAGGTCGCGAAAATCGCCGAGAAACGTCGCCAAGCGCGACGGCGCCTTCACGACGCGGCGCGGTTGAATCACCGCTTCCGAGACGTCGAACAGATCTTCGTTGCCGAAGACGGCCAGCTTGTCGGTGGGAAAGACCACGCCGTTTGGCGCGATGCCTTTCAGGATCACCGTGGAAGACGTGGTTCCC
>CAYPHP010000316.1:0-5398 GCA_964410045.1 uncultured Acidobacteriota bacterium
AGCCAATTCCTTCGCGGGTAAAGTCTCTTTTTTCAGGGCCGGGCAGGATCCTAAGGATCCGGGAACCGTTCCGGTCAAGACCGGCTCGTTTACCGCGACGCGCTCTGCGACCGGTTCCGTCGTCAGCGTGTCGGCCGCCAGCTACGGCAACAATGCGCTTGCCAGCGGGTCAATCATTGCTGCTTTCGGTTCGAATCTGGCATCGGATACCCAGGCCGCCACTGACCTGCCGCTCCCCACTTCGCTCGGCGGAACCACAGTCACTGTGCGGGTCAGCGCTACGATGGCGATATCTGCGCCGCTCTTCTTCGTTTCTCCCGGTCAGATTAATCTCCAAGTCCCATTCGAGGTCCTGGGGTCTTACGCGCCACTCGTAGTCAGCAACGGTACGTCGACCGCGGCCACGCTGCCTTTGTTGCTAAACCGGGCGTCACCGGGATTGTTCACCTCGTCGCAGGATGGCAAGGGGGCGGCCGCGGTGTTGCACGCCGCGGACGGCAGCGGAGTGACCGCGACGTCCCCGGCGCGTGCAGGAGAATTCATTTCCATTTTCGCCAGCGGACTGGGAGCAGTTGCGCCAACGGTCGCCAGCGGCGCGCCGGCGTCGGGCACGAGCCTTTCCAGGACTCGCGAGATCCCCGTGGTCAAGATCGGCGGCGTACCCGCGACCGTTTCCTTCTCCGGTCTCGCGCCGACGTTTGTCGGGCTCTACCAGATCAACGTGCAAGTGCCCGCGGGCGTCAGCGGCGCGGCGTTAACGCTCACCGTGAGCTTGCGCGGCGTGGACAGCAACGCCGCGACCATAGCAGTGCAGTAAGCCATAGTACTTTTGAGGGGTTGCCAAATTCTGCGATCGGCGCTATGGTGAGGTTGGTTCGATCGTGGCGTCCTGTGCGACTGAGCGACTACCGCCAGACAGGCATCACAGTCTTAAGACTGACGCCCGTTGTTCCTGCGGCAAGACCGAGTCACCGGGATGGTCCGGTAGGAACCGAATCTGAACAATAAACTAACCCGACGGCCCGCGCCCTGGTGAGCGCGGGCCGTCGGCGTTTCTGGGCGCTGCTTCCCTGATAAGATGACGGTATGAAGTCCAAGGGGATTCTGCTGGTCTGCCTGGTGTTCGTCTCTTCAGCTCTTGCGCAACCGGCAGCGCCGGCGGCGGTCCGCGGGGCGGTGGCCAAGCCGCTCAAGGTTCTCCTGAACAACGGCATTGCCTGGTACGAGAAACAGCAATGCTCGTCGTGCCATCACCAAGCCCTGCCACTCATGGCCTTCGGGCTGGCGCGGCAACGAGGCGTTCCGGTGCCCGAAGATCAACTGCGCCTTCTTGCCGCGAAATCTTTGAACTATCTGACCTCAGTGGATATGGCCGTCCAAGGCGCGGACCTGGTCGATCCTCCTCTGGCCGACAGCTACTTCCTGGTGGCCGCGCAAGAACTGGGAATCCCGGCGAACCTGCCGTTCGCTGCGCGGCTGCGGTTTATCGCCAGCCGGCAACAAGCCGACGGGCGTTGGAACACTTTGGATGTCCGGCCGCCGCAATCCGCCAGCGCCGTGACCGCTACCGCCGTAACCATCCGCGCGATGCGGTCGTATCTGCGGAGCTACAGCCCTCAGGACTCCGACGCGCGCGTTCGAAGAGCGGCGCAGTGGATGAGGGCGGCCACTCCGGCCAATACCGAGGAGCGTGTTTTCCAACTGCTGGGATTGCACTGGTCGGGCGCATCAGCGCCGGACCTGCTGCCGTTACGAGAGGCGTTGCTCTCCGACCAACGCCCGGACGGCGGCTGGTCGCAGGCGCCGTATCTTCCGAGTGACGCGTACTCCACAGGCGAGGCCCTTTACGCCCTGCACGTTGCCGGAACCACCGCCACCGATCATCCCGCATACCAAAAGGGCGTGCGTTTCCTGCTCGATTCGCAATTGCCGGATGGAACCTGGTTGGTGCGCACGCGTCTTCGCCAGCCCGCTCCGCTCAGCCCTCCTTACTTTGAGACCGGTTTTCCCCACGGGCTCGATCAGTTCAGTTCTGCCAACGGCACCACTTGGGCCACGATCGCCCTGCTGCTGACGCTTCCACCGAATGCAATACCAGCGGCGCCGGTCCCACTTCCAGCGCTGACCCGGGTGACGACGCCAGCCTGGGCGAAGACGGTTCTGTTCGGCTCACTCTCCGATCTGAAGCGATTGCTCGACCAGGGATTGAGCGCCAACAGCCACACGGCGGAAGGCGTGACCGTGTTAATGATGGCCGCCAATGACGCAGACAAGGTCAAGCTGTTGCTCGAACGAGGCGCAGATGTGAACGCCAAGTCCAAAGCCCGCTACACGGCACTGCTGGTAGCAGCGAGCTATGGCGGGACGACGGAAGTGGTGCGCCAGTTGCTTGAGCGAAAGGCCGAGGTGGAGGCCAATCCTGGCCAGAACCCCTTGTACAACGCTTCTCCTGTCTTTCTCGCCGCATGGTCGGGCGAGGCCGCCACGGTTGATCTGCTCGCCAAGCACGGCGCCAATCTCAGCCGCCGGATGTTGATGGGCGGCGTTGCGGAGATCTCGCCCATGGAGATCGCGGTCGCCCAGCGCGACAACGAGACGATCCGCGCTCTGGTTCGCAACGGCCTCGACGTCAACACCAAGAACCGCGAGGGCCTGACGGCCTTGAGCTGGGCGGCGATGATGGGTCTTCCGGGTCAAGTCCAACAACTGATTGCCCTGGGCGCCGACGTCAACCACTCAGACACCTACGACATGACGCCGTTGCTCTGGGCCAGCCTCATCGACATGGGTAACTACGGCTCAATCGAGGTGCTGCTGAAGGCCGGAGCCGACACTCGCGTCCGCACCAAGCAAGGGGAATCCGCGCTGGCGCTGGCCAAGAAATGGCAGCAACCTGATGTTGCGCGCGTCCTGAAGAAGGCCGGGGTGGAGGAATAGCGCGCTCAGCGCTCCGCGGCCTTGATGGTCACGATCGACAGGACCGCCGCGCCGGTCAGACCCACGGCCAATCGCGTGGCCATGGGCATTTGCCAGGTGACCACACAAGCTGCGGTCCACGCCACTGCCGCCACCAACACCACTAACCAACGCGATCTCGTCTCCATAAGGGAACATACGAGCGGACGCCGGAATAGTTGCGCCCAGCAGGTTGCTGAAAGACTCCTTACCGCTCTCTCACCGCAGAGGCGCAGCGAGCGCTGAGAAAACGCGGAGACTGAAAACAAAGACGTCGCTTTGCGTCCTCTCTGCGTTGGCTCTGCGAACTCTGCGCCTCGGCGGTCAGACAATTCTTTTTCATCATCCTGCTAGAGCCGGCCGGCGGTGTGCCGCAAGACAATCTCTTCGGCGACTGCGTGGTCCCTGGCATTGAGCGCCGCCAGCACGGCGTCGGCGACGTCGGCGGGCTGCAGCATTCTTTCGCGCGGCGCATCCGGCCAGTAGTTCCGCCAGATGGGCGTGTCCACAGCGCCGGGAAGCACTGCGGTCACGCGGATGCCTGCCTCACGGACCTCCTCGCGCAGCACGCGGGTCAGTCCCAGCGCGCCGAACTTGGAGGCGCAATAGGCGGCGTTGTTGGGAAATACTTCGAGCGCTGCAATCGACAGGATATTGACGATGTGCCCGCGCTTGCGCGGAAGCATCAGGTCCAGCGCCGCGCGGCAACAGAAGAAGGTTGCGGTCAGGTTGGTGTCCAGCACTCTTTGCCAGGTTTGATCGGTAGTCGAGCGCAGCGGCGTCGCCTCCGCGACGCCAGCGCTGTTCACCAGCACGTCCAGATGTCCCCACGTCTTGCGGACGTGCGCGAAGAGTCGATGCACTGCGCCGGAATCGCTGACGTCCGCCGGAAAGCCCTCGGCGTGCAGTCGCCGGGCCGCCGTGACGCAAGAGTTGCTGCGGGAGACCAGCAGCACCCGCGCCTTCGCGGCGGCCAAGGCCTTGGCAATCGCCAGGCCGATCCCGCTGCCTGCGCCGGTGACCACGGCGGTTTTCCCGGAAAGATTTCGCTGAGCCAACTAGCGTTCCCCTCGCACCAGCGATAGGAACTCCTCGCGCGTCTGGGCGTGGTCGCGGAAGACGCCGAGCATGGCGCTGGTGACCGCGCTCGAATGCTGCTTCTCCACGCCGCGCATCATCATGCACAGGTGCCGCGCCTCGATCATCACGCCCACGCCCTGCGGATGGATCTTGTCGGCGATCACCTGGGCGATCTGCTGGGTCATCCGCTCCTGGATCTGCAGGCGGCGCGCGAAAGCGTCCACCAGCCGCGGCAGCTTGCTCAACCCGATCACCTTGTCCTTGGGGATATAAGCGATATGGCATTTGCCGTAGAACGGCAGCATGTGGTGCTCGCACAGGCTGAACAGCTCGATGTCCTTGACGATGACCATCTCGTCGTAACAGACCTTGAACATAGCGCCGTTCAGGAGTTTGTCGATGTCGGTGCGATAGCCGCTGGTGAGCTGGCGCATGGCCTTGGCGACCCGGTGCGGCGTACGCTCCAAGCCCTCGCGCTGGGGATCTTCTCCCAGTTCCTCCAGCATCCGGTGGACGATCCCTTCCAAAGCGTCGGCAGTCGTTGAAGTTGACATATCACTCCGTGTATTCGAAAAAGTTTTTCCCGGTTTCTTGCAGGCGCAAGCGGGTGAGCCGCGTGCCCGCCAACCCGGACTCCCGAGGCCAGCGCTCGGCCAGCAGGCGATGAATCTCCATCAGCAGCACTTCGGAGGTCGGCACCTGCTCGCGAAACTCGGCGATCTCCACGTTCAGGTTCTTATGATCGAAGCGCTCGATCACTGTTTCATTCACCAAGCGGTCGAGGTCCACCAGGTTGGCGACCATGCCGGTGCGCGAATCGATCGGGCCGGTGACGGTGACTTCCAGCCCATAGTTGTGCCCGTGCCCGTAGGGGTTGTTGCACTTGCCGTAGATCCGCCAGTTCTCGTCTTCCGAAAGCCGGTCGCTGTGCAGACGATGGCTGGCGGCAAACTCGTAGCGGCGAGTGAGATGTGCCTTAGGCGCCATAGTAATCCACGTACAGGTCCGGATTCTCGTAAAGGCGGACCTGGTGCAGCCGCCCGGTGGTGATCCGCGGCTCGAGCCGCCGCCAGATCTCGACAGCCAGGTTCTCGGTAGTGGGCATGACCTCGGCAAACGGCGGCACTTCGTGATTCAGGAAGCGGTGGTCCATCGCCTGCATCACTTCGCGCTCCAGGATGTCCTTGAGCTCCTTCAGGTCCAGCACCATGCCGGTGGCCGGATCCACGTCGCCCTTCACCGACACTTGCAAGACGTAGTTGTGCCCGTGGCCGTGACGGTTGGCGCATTTGCCGAACAGCCGCTGGTTCTCCGCCTCCGAGAAGGCCGGCACATAGTAGAAGTGGGAAGCGGAAAACTCCGT
>CAYPHP010000317.1:0-5398 GCA_964410045.1 uncultured Acidobacteriota bacterium
GGCCAAATCGTCTGCCAGGGCGCGGATGGAAAATTCGCCCCTTGCTACACCGCTGCTCCGGCCGTCTTGCTGCGCAAGATGGACGGACATCGCATCAGCCTGCTGGCGATTCGCCACAACTTGAAATACATGGCCCGCGGCGCCGCTCTTCGGCTGGAAGATCCCTTGCTGCGGAAGGAGTTCCGCTATCTCGAGTATTCCGCCGGTACATTCCTCTTCCGCCGCAAACCCGACGGACCGGAAGCCGGAGTCACCTACTTGAGCGCCGACCTGCTCTACCGATGGAAGACCGGCGCCGGCGTCAGCGAGAATCCCGCCGGCTCGGTGCAAGCGATCGCTTATCAACCCACGCTGGAAGACAGCCGGGCGGCGCTCCGGTTCGACTCCACCACGGCCATCACCTGGGAAGTAGACTTGGGGCTGAACCCGCGACTGAACTTGATGATCAGCGCCAACAGCGGCGATCCGGTCAGCGTGCAAGTGACTTCGGGCGCCCAGGTCCAGGACCACGCTTGCCTGACCGTGCAACCGGCAGTCTGGACGCCCTGCACTCTCGACTTGGCGCGTTTTTCCGGCCAGGCGGCGCAGATCACCCTCTCCGCGGAGTCCGCGGCGATTGCCGACCCGGTGGTCCTGGCCGTCGAAAGCGGCGAGCCGATCCCCGGCTCCGGCGAGACTTTCCTGTTTGTTCCTTCCAGTTGGCTGCACCCGGTGCCGGTTCGCTTCACCCCGGACAAGGTGCGCTCCCCCGGCGCCTACGTCATCGAGATTCCGGAGCTGGCCGATTCCACCATTGACGTGCTGGTGAGTTACCAGGACGGTCTGGCCCAGGAGGTGCTCCGCTTCCGCCGTCTCGACAGCCGTGGCCGGGCTTCCGTTGCGGTGCCTCCGAAGACGGCTCTCGGAGTCTTCGAGGTGAAGGGGGTCCGCCGAACCGGCGAGCGCCGCTGGCTGGCCGCGACGGGCAAGGTGGAAGTGGTTCCTTAACCACAGAGGGGACACCAAGAACAACTCGCTTAAAGGGTTTCTTTGTGCTCTTGGTGCCTTTGTGGTTGGAGGCCGCTACTTCTTTGACGGGCCGTATAAGACTCGGCCCGGCCGCGCTTCAGTCATGACGCCGCCGTCCAGGATCACCTCGCCGTTGACGATCACCAGAGTCACGCCTTCGGCGTACTGATGCGGTTTTTCAAACGTGGCCTTGTCCCGCACGGTGGCCGGGTCGAACACCGCGATGTCCGCCTTCATCCCCGGACGCAGCACGCCGCGATCGGTCAATCCGATTCGTGCGGCGGGCAGGGAACTCATCTTGCGCACCGCATCTTCCAGCGTCAGCAGCTTCTTTTCTCTGACGTAATATCCAAGCACGCGGGTGAACGTACCGTAGCTGCGGGGATGCGGAGCAGCCTCCCCGAAGATCGGAATGCCGCCGTCGGACGCGATCATCGTGCCGGGGTACTGCATGATCCGCCCGACATCGTCTTCGTTGATGGCGTGGAAGATGGCTGATGCGCCACCTTTTTCGACGATATCCATCACCGTGAGCGCCGCAGTTTCGAGCGTCACTTTCTGGCCGCGCTCCTGCGTGATCTGGGCGATGCTCTTGCCGGCCAGGCTCGGATCGGAGCGGCTGGCGCCGATGACCACGTTCTTGGGATCGCCGCCCCCGCGATCGTTCATGATGCTGTCCATGATCGCCACTTGGATCTTGCGCCGCATTGCCGGATCCTGCAGCCGTCTCCGCAGCGCTTCGCCGCCGCCTTCCAGCGCCCAGGGCGGCATGAGCATCTGCACGCCGGTGCTGGACGCCGTGTACGGGTATTGATCGATGCTCACGTCCACGCCTCGGGCCCGCGCTTCGGCCACCAACCGCAGCGTCTCGACGCTCTTGCCCCAGTTGCCGCGTCCGACCACTTTGTGATGGGTGATCTGCGTGGGCAGGCCGCCACGCTCACCGATGGCGATGGTTTCCCTGACGCTGTCCAGCACGCCGCCGGCCTCGTTGCGCATGTGCGAAATGTAGATCCCGCCCAGCGCGCCCGCGACCCGCGCCATCTCCACGACTTCGTCAGTGGGTGTGAAGACGCCCGGTACATAGAACAGTCCGCTCGACAGGCCGAACGCGCCGTCCTCCATGCCCTGCCGGACCAGCGCCTTCATCTTGTCGATCTCTTCGGGCGTAGCCTTGCGGTCGTCCAGTCCCACCACTTGTGAACGCACCGAGCCTTGCCCGATGAACGCGCCCATGTTGATGGAGATCTTCTTGGCTGCAAGTTCATCGAAGAAGGGTTTGAGCGGGACCGGCGAGCTGCCGTCAGGACCTTCGATGGCAGTGGTAACGCCCTGACGCGCGTAGTTCTCAGCGGTCGGAACCTCCATGATTCCGCGGCGCGCGTGGGAATGCATGTCGATGAACCCGGGCGCGATCACCTGGCCCTTCAGGTCGATCACGCGACGCGCCGGACCATCAATCGAAGGAGCGATGCGGACGATGCGGTCGCTTTGGATGGCCACGTCGCCCCGGAACCACGGGGTTCCCGTGCCGTCAATGATGCGGCCGTTCTTCAGGAGGAGATCAAACCCCTGCGCATGGATTGCCACAGAGGCACAGAGGACACAAAGAAATCGAAACAGCATCCTTACTCGGCTCGGACCCACCCATACGCATAGTTGTTGGTGCCGGGTGCGCCTTCGTTCAGGTAGGACACCTTGAGCTTGCCGACATAGTCCTCCGGGATGGCGTTGCGTTTGGCCTTCACGTCGATGCCGTAGAGCTTGGCGGCGTTCAAGCCGAAGATCTTGGCCTTGTCTTCCTTGGTCAGCTTCTTGTAGCCGTGCTTGGCGCACATCTCATCGGAAATCTGGAAGCGCTTGAAGGCCTCGATGCACCACTGCGGCGAGCCCCACCACAGGCAGTCGGTGCCCCAGATCACGTGGTCCACGCCGTAGTGCTTGATGTTCTTGCCGATGCCGTGCATGCACATCTCCGGGTCGGCGACGAACAGAGTGTTGAAGAAGCTGCCCACCTCCGGATAGACGTTGTTCATCCTCGGATTGCGCTTCTTGATGTCCATCAGGATGTTGTGCCAGGTGAAGTCGCCGGTGGTGGCGTCGTACTTGTCGAGTTCCTTCCAGTTCGGCTCATTCGAGCCGTGCTCGATGGCCGAGTGGTAGATCACGAAATTGATGTCGGGATTGTTGAGCGCGGCCTTTTCGATGTCCTTGGGATTGGCCAGATGCCCCAGTTGGCGCGACTGGTAGCTGTAGCCCTTGTGAACGCTGAACAGTTTGATGCCCAGCTTCTTGGACTCCTGGTAGAACCACATGGCGTTGTCATCGTCACACTGGAATCCGCCGCCCGAGCGGCCCGGATCGGTGTGGCAATACCATTTCCATGACGCGATCTTGTACTTCTTCACCTCGCGCTCCATCTGCTCGAGACACGCCGCGCGGTCCATCTTGTTGGCCGCGGTGTCCCAATAGTGGTTGGGGGCCAGGTTGCCTTGGCTCAACGCGCGCGTCGATCCGGCCAGGGCGTTGATCTCGTCGCGCGCGGCGGCCATCAGCCAGCTCGGCAGGATCGAGCCGTAGCCGCGTGGCGTGCGCGCCGCCCCTTCCAGCACGTTGCCGTCTTTGTCCTTGTTGTTTTCCTTGCCGGGCACGCCGGAGATGATGATCATCTCCGTCTCGCTGTCCAGGAACATCTCCTTGATGAAGTTCTTGTAGCTGTAGGCTTCCGCGTCGTTCTTCAGGTTGAAGCCCATGTTTTTGACGAACTCCATGTCGCGGAAGGGCAGCGCGATGCCGTTGCTGAAATGCGACTGAACGTCGAGCACGAAGTAATCGCCCTTGGGGAACTTCTCGGCGGTGGCGGCCGGTTCGAACGTTTCGGCTTCGTCCACGTCGACCACTTGGCCGTAGACCTTGTTGTATGCCAGGAAGCAGGTGGCCATACCCATCGTGGAGCCCATGAAGGCGCGGCGGTCCATGCCCAGCTTTTTGGACTTGGCGGCGGCCATCTCGCCGATCAGGTGTTCCACTTTCGCCTGCCGCTCGTTCTGCGGGCGAGGAATGAACTCTTCGTTGGAAACCACCTGCGTGGGCATGGGAGAAGTCACGCCCTTCTTGCGGTCACGGTCACCCTTGCGAATCCACATAGTTCTTCCTGGCTCCTTTGCTTGATGGACTCCGACGCCTTGGTCCCCAGACTGCTGGACGTGGTTAACACTGTGAACCGGGAGGGGTTGTTTGTCAAGACGGTCTCGAACTGCAACCGCAGATTTCGCGGATTCCTCAGATTCGGGGGGAGGGACTTGATTTTCTCCACCCGGTGGGCGGCCCCTTCCCGTGGCACGCCATCTCGCGTATCCTCTGTGCCATGCGCACCCTTCGACTCCTGCTCACAGTCATTGTCCTGGCCGGCTTGACCCAGGCCCAGGAAATCACTTCTCCCGAGAAGTTCTTCGGCTTCCAGCTTGGGACCGACAAGAAGCTCGCCCGCTGGGACAAGATCGTCCAGTACTACGGTGTGCTGGAGAAGGAAAGCGGCGGGCGGATGAAAGTCACGAACATGGGGCCCACCTCGGAAGGCAATCCCTTCCTGATGGTGACCATCACCTCCGCCGCGAACCTGGCCAAGATCGAGCGCCTCCGCGACGTGAACCTCAAGATCACTGACCCTCGCGGCCTAACGGAAGCGCAGGTTCGCGCGCTGGTGAATGAAGGCAAGGTGGTGGTGGTGCAGTCCATGAGCATGCACGCCACCGAAGTCGGCGGCGCGCAGATGGCCCCGGAGTTGGCTTACGACCTGCTTTCCCGCAAAGACGAAGACACGCGGCGCATCCTCGACAACGTGGTCTTCATCGAAGTTCCGTCGTTCAATCCCGACGGGCAGATCATGGTCACCGACTGGTACAACAAACAGCTCGGCACGCCTTTCGAGGGAACCAATCCGCCGTGGCTCTACCAGAAATACGCCGGGCACGACAACAACCGCGACGCGTTTCAGACCAACCTCCCCGACTCGCAGTACATGGCCAAGATCCTGTTCACCGATTGGAAGCCCCAGGCCTACGTGGATCATCACCACATGGGCGGAAACGGTGCGCGCATCTATCTGCCGCCGTACGCCGAGCCGGTGCGTCCGGGCGCCGATCCGCTGCTGTGGCGCGAACTGAGTTGGTACGGCGCGCACATGGCCTACAAGGAAGAAGAAGCCGGGCTGTCCGGGGTCGTGAATGCCGCGATTTATTCCGGCTGGGGCCATTTCGGATTTCACTGGATCACGCCTTTTCACAACATCGCTGGGATGCTGACTGAATCAGCCAGCGCGCGTCTGGCTAGCCCGCTTTTCCTGCATCCCGATCAGGCGCATTTGGTACGCTTGAATCGCCTCTTGGTG
>CAYPHP010000318.1:0-5397 GCA_964410045.1 uncultured Acidobacteriota bacterium
CCGATTCCAGCACCCCAGTCCGCGTTGTTACAGGATCTCTCAAACTCCCTCAGTCTAACATTGCCGGTGCATTTCCTGAGTTACAGATCTTCGTGTTGCAGACCTGTCTTCTTCGCGAGCACCTTCATGGCCGTTGGGCCGAGAGTAACCTTGTCGTGATAGGCAAATAAAACATCGGGCCACCCGGGCCGAGCCAGAATCCGATGTGAGGTGCCGCCTTGACGCTTGATCTGCCAGCCGATTCGCAACAATGCCGCCAGGGCTCGCTTGGCCTTCATCGACGGCCATGAGCGACTACTCATCAGGCAGCTATGAAGGAGACTTTGAAGGAACCCGGAACCGCTTCACCGTGTTCGAGCCGATCGGCAATCAAGCGCAGAGCCAATGCCTGGGCAGCGGCAGTGGCCAGCTTCTTCGTCCTGCCGTACGCCGTCACGCCCGGCAACGCGGGAATGTCGGCCAGCCAGCGACCATCAGTCTCGCGATGGTACTCGATGGCTAGCGAGAAGGCGTTGCGCAGTCCCTTTTTCAACTTGGTCCCTCGGCTCCCAGACTAGCAGAACTCGGCGCGGGTGTGGAAGAGCCTGGTGATATAATCTGCTTTTCTACAGGAAGACTCGGCTTCTCCCTCTCATGCGTACAGGAATCATCGGACTCACACAAACCGGCAAGACCTCGTTGTTCAGGATGCTGGCCCATGCTCACACCGCCGTCGGATTCGGCGGGCATGAGACCCACCTGGGCACGGCCAAGGTCCCCGACCAGCGCGTGGACCAGTTGATCGAGATGTACCAGCCCAAGAAATCGGTCTACGCCTCAGTGGAGTACCTGGACGTGCCGGCGATCAGCCGCGACAACTTGCAGGAAGCGTCGTACATGGGCAGCCTGCGCCAGGTGGACGCGCTGGCCCACGTGGTCCGCCTGTTCGGCGACGACGTCAACGCCGAGCGCGACATCCGAGCTGTCGAGGACGAGCTGATCCTGAGCGACTTGGGCCAGGTGGAAAAGCGAGTCGAACGGCTGGAGCGAGAGCTAAAGAAGATCAAGAACGCCGAGTCCGAGCACGAGATGGAGATCCTGAAGCGCGCCGGCCAGGTACTGGAAGCCGGAAAGCCGCTCCGCGAAATGACCCTTGACGCCGCCGAGAAGAAGCGCATCCGCGGCTTCATGTTCCTCTCTGAGAAGCCCATCTTGCTGGTGTTGAACGCTCCCGAAGACCGTGCCCCAACGCTCGCCGAACTGGAGCAGGAATACCGCGCCAAGCTCGGGGCCCGGCCCAACACCGAGGTCCTGGCGATTTGCGCCAGCATCGAGGCCGAGATCGCCGGGCTCCCTGAAGAGGACGCGGCAGGGTTTATGGAAAGCTACGGCCTAAAGGAGCCCGGACTCGAGCGCCTGATCCGCTCCACGTATCATCTCTTGGGCCTGATTTCGTTCTTCACCGTCGGCGAGGACGAGGTGCGCGCCTGGACCGTGCCCAAGAACGCCACGATGCTGGAAGCCGCCGGAGCCATCCACACCGATCTGGCCAAGCATTTCATCCGCGCGGAAGTGGTGGCGGGTACCGACCTACTGCGCCTGGGCAGCTTGGCGGCGACCCGCGATGCCGGCCTGCTGCGCCTGGAAGGCAAAGACAGCCTGGTCAAGGACGGCGAAGTGGTCCACGTCCGCCACAGCGGCTAAGCCCAGATGACTCCCCCCACCGACGCCACATCCTGGAGCGTGGTGCTGGGCTTGGCGGCCGGCGCCGGCAACGCCTTGGGCGGATTCTTCATCGTCCGCTCGAACTGGGCCCGCGGCTACGTCAAGCATTTCCTGGCCCTGGGCGCCGGATTCATGCTGGGCACAGTGGCCCTGGAAATGATCCCGGAAAGTTTTCAGCTCTCCGGGCAGCAGGCTGGCGTGTGGCTGCTGGTGGGCTACCTGCTCATGCACTTCTTCGAGCATTCTCTGCAAGCCCATTTCCACTTCGGCGAGGAAGTCCACGCCGCCGAGATGTCCCGCTACACGGGATACACGATCCTGGGTGGATTGATCGTGCACTGCTTCTTCGACGGGATCGCCATCGCCGCCGGCTTTCTGGTATCGCACTGGCTGGGTTTCACGGTCTTCCTGGCGGTCTTCCTGCACAAGATTCCGGAAGGATTCACGGTGGCCTCCGTGATGATGGCCAGCGGGCGGGGCGTGCGCGTAGCGATGTTCTCGGCCGGGATGTTGGCCGTGGCCACACTGGCCGGGGTGCTGACTATGGTGGTGCTGCGAAATACCGTCAGCTATGCCCTGCCAGTGGCCGCCGGGGTGACCACGTACGTTGCCGCTAGCGATCTGATTCCCGAGGTGAACCGGGAACCAGGAATCAAAATGGCCTTTGTGGTGTTTGCCGGGGTCGCGCTACTGCTGGCTCTTGAATACGCCTTCCATTCGTGACGCTTGAGGATTTCTGTTGGGCAGTGTGTAGCTTACTCATGCCAGGGTCGGTGCCATTTGGTGACCAGCAGCGAGACAGGGTTGCGATCCTCGCGGGCGTCAATCTTTCGAATTGCCTTCCCAAGCTCGTACTGGCACATCCTCGATGTGTGCTGACAAGGGCGCCCGTCAAAGTGCCTTCTCAGCGTTGAGGACGCTCTTTCTTCCGCCATCTGCCCCAAAGCCCAGACAGCGCGGTTACGGTCCCCCAAAGCACACGGATCGCAATCCACGACTCGCATCAGGGCCTCGACCCGATCACCCGGGAATTTGGCCATCGCACCGTCGGAGACACGCTGAAGACCAGATCGAATCGAGACGATGATCCCAACCAAAAGCAGCCCCACTAGCGTCAGGAGGCCCGCTCCGATCCAGAGCAACTTGCGCCTACATGTCGCCACCTATTTCTGAAGGACGCTTGGACCGTGGCGCCTATCGCGGAATCGGCGCCGGAGGATTGTTCATCAACTCCGTGAACTCCGGAGTCTTGCTCAACTCGGCGAAGGCCACGTCCTGAATCACCTGCTTCATCGCAAAGCCTTCTTCCATCGCCTTCCGCAGGTACTCAAGCGCCTTCTCCTTGTTGCCAGCGCCGGCATAGGTCTTGGCCAGGAAGAAATGAAAACGCGCGCGATCGGCCACCGAGCGCTCCTGCAGCAGCACGCCGACGGCATTGCGGTGCTCGAAGACCTCGGGATCGAGTTGCAACGCCTTTTGGTAGGCGGCCAGCGCTTCGTCGTACTTCTTGCGGCCAAACCACGCCGTGCCCAGGTTGCTGTACACCGACGCCGATTGCGGCGTAATCTTCAGGGCCCGCTCGTAGTAGCGGATGGCCTTTTTGTAGTTCTTCTCCGCGTAATAAACGGTGCCGACATTGTTGATGGCTTCGGAGTAGTCCTTGCGCAAGCGGATGGCGCGCTCATAGCAGTTCCGGGCCTTGCCCAGATTCATGAGCTGGTGGTAGGCGATGCCCATCTTGTTCCAGGCCACCGCATTCTTAGGCTGCTTCTTGGTCCAAGCTTCGTAGGCATCGATAGCGTCGCGATACTGCTTGCGAGCCATTTGGACATCACCGTTGCGTTCGAGAACTTGAGCTTCCGTGAGCTGGGGCTCCACCGGCGCCCCGGCCTGCTGGGCCGAAAGCTGAATCGACGCTGCCAGAAAAACTCCCACCAGGACGTGGACGCGCATAAAGCCCCCTGGGCACATTCTAGCACCGCTGGCGCTGGTCCAAAGTCGATAACCCCTTGCCTTGGACTTTGAGCGTCGGCTGTGTTACAACAGAGTGGCGAATAAAAAGCGAATGCCTCTTCCCCTGCTGCCTTCGTCGTCGGAACTCCTGCACGCCGCGGTGCGGGAACTGGAGCGCCGCGCGGCCGGCGCCGAGTGCCTGACGGCTGTGCGCTACTTTCCCGCGCGTGAAGCCCGTCACGCCGGATTCCCCGCCTGGCTCGACGCGCGGCTCCGCGTGGTCTACGAAGGGCGCGGCGTGCAGTCGCTCTACACCCATCAGGCGCAGGCGCTCGAGCTGGTCCACAAGGACCGTAACGTCGTGGTGGTCACGCCCACCGCCAGCGGCAAGACGCTCTGCTACAACCTGCCCGTGCTGAACGCCATCCTCGCGGACCGCTCTACGCGGGCACTGTATCTCTACCCGACCAAGGCGCTCTCCCGCGACCAGATGGAAGAGTTGAACGCCACCATCGACGCGCTGGGCGAAGAGAAGCCGCCGATCCGTAGCTTCGTCTACGACGGGGACACGCCGCAGGACGCCCGCCGGGCGATCCGTGGCACGGCCAACATTGTGCTCAGCAATCCGGACATGTTGCACACCGGCATCCTGCCCCACCACACGCGTTGGGCCAAGCTCTTCCAGAACCTGCAATACGTGGTCCTCGACGAATTGCACACCTACCGCGGCGTGTTCGGTAGCCACTTGGCCAATGTGCTGCGTCGGCTGAAGCGCGTGGCGCGTTTCTACGGCGCCAAACCCAAGTTCATTTGCTCGTCTGCTACCATCGCCAATCCCGGTGAGTTGGCCAAGGCCCTGATCGAGGAAGACGTCAGCGTGGTTGCCGACAACGGCGCGCCGTCCGGCGAAAAGTTCTTCGTCTTCTACAACCCTCCAGTGGTCAACAAGCAGCTCGGCATCCGCCGGAGCTATGTGAGTGAGACACGCCAGGTCGCGTTGAATTTTCTGGCCCGCGGATTGCAGACCATCGTCTTCGCTAACAGCCGGTTGGTCACCGAGATCCTGGTGACGTATCTTAAGGACGCTTGCGAGAAGACGCCGCACGCCGGCTTTGGACGCGGCGGAAGTCCCATGGAAGTCTGGCATGAGCAGGGCGGATGGGGTCCGGAGATGGTGCGCGGATATCGCGGCGGGTACCTCCCGGAGGAGCGCCGGACGATCGAGAAGGCACTCCGCGAAGGGCACGTCCGCGTGGTGGTGGCCACCAACGCGCTGGAACTCGGGATCGACATCGGCGGTCTCGACGTGGCGCTGCTGGCGGGCTATCCCGGAGCCATTGCGTCAACATGGCAGCGCGCTGGACGCGCGGGCCGGCGCAGCGGTACGTCGGCGGCCGTGTTGATCGCGTCCAGCCATCCGCTGGACCAGTTCATCATCCAGAACCCGGACTACTTCTTCGGGCAGACGCCCGAGCACGCTTATCTCAACGCCGATAACCTGGAGATCCGGCTAAACCATCTGAAATGCGCTGCGTTCGAGTTGCCGATTCGCCCGGATCAGGACACATTCGGTCCCGCCGACCTGCCGCAGTTGTGCGACTTCCTGAAAGACACGGGATTCTTGCACCCGTCGGAGGGCGCCTATCACTGGACCAGCGAGTCATACCCCGCGGATGCCGTCAGCTTGCGCGCGGTGTCGTCTGACAACTTCGTGATCGTGGACACCACGCACGAAGCTCG
>CAYPHP010000319.1:0-5397 GCA_964410045.1 uncultured Acidobacteriota bacterium
GAGAGTACAGTTTGAACACTTCGACAACCATCAGGTGGAGGTGGCCCTGGTTGGGGAACACGAATGGTTCAGCCAACCCGGGGCCGGCCGCCTGGAAACGCGCGTCCTGCGTGATCTGATTCACAATGGCTTGGTCAGCATCGGCGACTATGCCAACCACGCTCGCTCCGTCTTCCTCTCTCGCGCGCCCACATTTGATTACGCCGGGGTGGAACCGGTCGCCGGCCGCACCGCTGTTCGTTTCAGGTACGCGGTCTCCCTGCTCAACAGCGGCTACCGGATCACCAGCGGTTCGGCAGAGGCGGTGGTGGGATACTACGGTTCGTTCTGGGCCGATCCCACAAGCGGTGATCTCCTGCGGCTGGACTTAGTCCCCGATGACATCCCCATTGAACTGGGAATTGTCGACGCCATCACGACCGTGGACTATGCCAGCGTGCGGATCGGGGCCGCCGATTTCTTGCTTCCTGCGCGCACAGAACTGACCGTCACGCGCCGGCAGGGCTCTGTCGAACGCAACCGGATCACCTTCACGCAATGCCGCCAGTACGGAACCGAGTCGGCGGTAAGCTTCGAACCCCCAGAGACTCTGCCGGCCGGACTGACCGTGACCCTCGGACTTGATTCGCTGGATGTGGAGCACGCCCGCGGCGGCGATCGGATCTTAGCCAAAGTGATCTCGGAGGTGCGCAGCCAGGGGCAGATCCTGGTTCCCGCCGGAGCCACGGTGCGGGGCCGCGTGCTGCAGGTCGATCGACGAGCGGGCCCGCCGCCGCAGTTCCGTGTCGTGCTGGAGTTCGACGAGATCATAGCCGCCGAACACCACTACCACTTCATCGCCGTGGTGCCGAGCGCAACCGAACGCCGGGAGGTCCGCCGGATGTTGGAACCCAATCCCCGGCCCGGAGTGCTTTCCCTGATTGTGCTCGCACCGTTTCGTCTCGGCTCGCTGGCCAGCACTTGGCGAACCAAGTAAGGCGCAGTAAGCTTCTCGCATGAAGCTCTGGACCGCGATCCTCTTCGCCGGACTCCTGACGGCGCAATCCCGCACTCTTCGGTTGGATTACTTCCATACCGGCACGGCGACGGCAGAAACCTTTTCCCTCGATGGGTTGACTCTGGAAGGCGAGTGG
Source organism: uncultured Acidobacteriota bacterium (assembly GCA_964410045.1). GTDB lineage: Bacteria > Acidobacteriota > Terriglobia > JAJPHL01 > JAJPHL01 > CAYPHP01. Next base: position 1,134 of record CAYPHP010000319.1, read on the forward strand.
CCGGGATCTCCGGCGCGGGTGGTCGACGCGAGCAATCTCGGCAAGTACCTCTTCGAGGTAATTGACCGCAAGACCAACCGTACGCTCTACTCCCGAGGCTTCGCCAGCATCTACGGTGAGTGGGAAACCACGGCCGAAGCCAAAGAGGTTCACCGGACATTTCACGAGTCGCTGCGCTTTCCCGCGCCTGCCGGACCGGTCCAGGTGGTGCTGAAGAAACGCGACAAACAAAACGCCTTCCGCGAAGTGTGGTCGCTGGTGGTGGACCCCGCCGACCCGGCGATTGACCGCAGTGCGCCCTCCACGGCGGCCAAGGTCTGGGCGGTGGTGAAGAATGGCGAGCCGCGCGACAAGGTGGACTTGCTGCTGATCGGCGACGGTTACACCGCCGGCGAAATGGACAAGTGGCATCGCGACGCCCGGCGGCTTGCGGAGACGCTTTTCGCGGTCTCCCCGTTCAAGGAACGGCGCACCGATTTCAATGTCTGGGCGCTCGATATTCCCTCCGAGGAAAGCGGCGTGTCCCGTCCGTCCGACGGCGTCTATCGGCGCTCCGCCGTGCGCGCCGTCTACGACGCCTTCGGCTCAGAGCGCTACGTATTGGCGTTCGACAACAAGCGTCTGCGGGAAGCCGCCGCCGCGGCCCCGTACGAGTTCATCGAAATCGTGGTGAATGACCGCAAGTACGGAGGCGGAGGCATCCACAATCTGTACGCCACGGTCTCGTCCGATAACGCTTTCACTCCTTACGTCTTCGTCCATGAGTTCGGGCATCACTTCGCGGGCCTGGCCGACGAGTACTACACGTCCGACGTGGCCTACGAGAGCACCGCGGCGCGGCCGGAGCCCTGGGAGCAGAACGTCACTGCCGATCCGAAATCTCCAAAGTGGAAGGACCTGGTGAGTGGAGGCACGCCGCTGCCTACGCCTTGGTCGAAGGACCAGTTCGAGGCCATGCAGAAGCAGGTCCAGACCCGGCGCCGCGAGATCCGCGCCCAAAAGCGTCCGGAGTCGGAGATGGAAGCGCTGTTCAAGGAAGAACAGCAGAGAATCTCGGCGCTGCTGCGCGATTCCCCGCATGCCGCGCACGTGGGCGCGTTCGAAGGCGCGATGTACGAAGCCAAGGGATACTACCGCCCGCAGGCCGACTGCATCATGTTCACCCGCAGCATGGACTTCTGCGCCGTCTGCCGCCGCGCGATCGAGAGGGTGATCGATATGTACGCGGGGAAATAGATTTACACTTGCTCCGCCCGTTGCGTGTAACCTTAGTGACGAGCGGAACGGCTGGAGCCGGTTGACCGCGACGACATAAGTGCGCAAACATAGCGCCTCAGAAAAAGGAGCAGAATTCAGTGCCCTCGGCTGATGCGGTTCGCAAGCAGGTTGAAACCTTTCTTCAGCAAAATGAAATCGGCAGCTTCCGACGCGAAGATGCCTTCGCCCCTTGGTTCCTAGTACAGCATTTTCGAATACCTCCGCAAGAAGCCATCGCCCGAAGCTCAGACAGCAACTACGACGGTGGAATTGATGCCTATCACCTTGAGCAGCTCCCCGATGACTCACCGCGGCTCTGGATGGTCCAAGCTAAACTGAGTGATTCAGACAGCCTAGTGCGAAAAGGGATTGACGACCTCCGTCGGGCGGTTAAGGTGGTCGAGGAAATCATCGCTATCGGCCCAACGACCATGGCTGACGAGCACCGGGTTATACGGAATCTCCGGCGGGACCTTCAAGCCCTCTCTGACGAACAGCGTTCAACGGTCGAGATCAGGTGCTTGTTGATCCACCTCCTGAAAGATCAAGAACTATGGCAGTCAAAACCCACAGTCCAAAAAGCGGTGCAGGACTTCCGCCACGCCGTAGGAGACAGCCTCCTAGCCGGGCGTGTGACGATTCTGTTTCGCGGTCCCTCCGGAATGCTTGAGGGTGAGGCTATCTCCCGACCGGCCTCGGCAATTCCGATGCGCTTTGAAGGAGTGGCCCTCCACACCGAAGACACGGATCGGGCGCTCTTCGGCCTTTGCCACCTCGCAGATCTTGTCGATTTGCATGAGAAGTACAGAGCCGATCTCTTCGCCAAGAACGTTCGCATGTATCTCGCCTTGCAAGCCAAGAAACCGAAGAGCGCTGCAAGTCATATCAAGAAGAGCCTGGAATCCATCTGTGACGGAAGAATGCCCTCCTCCCAGTTCGCCATGACGCATAATGGTGTCACCCTTTCCGTGCCTCGCGCGAACGCTCTTGGAGAATCTTCCATCCAGCTTGAGCCAGGACTGGACGGGGTGTACGTCCTGAATGGCTGCCAGACGGTCTACACGGCCTGGATGTTCTACAAAGAGCGGCTGGCAAAGAAACCAGAAGAGTCCTGGCTTCAGCGATGGGACTCCATCCGACTTCCCATGCGCATCATCGTGACTAGAAATGATGAACGAGTCAGAACCGTGACGGTGGGGGCAAACCGACAGACCGAGATACGCCCGTCGGCCTTTTGGGCACACGACCGAGTGCAGATGGATCTTCAATTGCGCTTCGAACGCCAGCACGTGTTCTACGAACGTCAGCAGGGGGCTTGGGATCAGATTTCGCGATTGGACGCTACAAAAGTAGACGAGTTTGCGAACGGATCGGTGAACATAGAGACCCTCGCACGTGCCATAGCAGCCGCTGACCGTGGGTTGTCCCTCGAATTCGCCAAGAGCCCCAACCGCATCTTTGATGAGGAAAGCGCCTACAGGCGCGTCTTCAAAGAAAAGAACTTACCTTCGGTCCGCCTGCTGCTGTTCCTTGTGAACACTTGGGAGGCGACACAACTCGCGCTTCGGGACATTTCCAGGGAGACTGCAAAGCTAAACGACCTGACTCCATCGCGGTTCTGGTTTCCGGTGTTTCGGCTACTTGTCCATTGGATAGTCAAAAGAAACCGCGAAGCAGTTTCAGAGTTCGCAGATAGGCGGGTCAGCACCTCTCCCAACAGCGACATCAGACGGCGGGTCCGCCTATGGCTAGGACATCACCATTCTGGTATTCAGCAGGTACTCTCAGAGCTGTGGTACGACTCGGAGGATGGCTACTGGAAGGACGAAGAGGCCACGGACAAAGAACAGATCGAGCGGGCCTTCCGTCGATTAAGATTGGACAACACGTTCGTCTTTGAGGGTTGGGATAATTTCGATGATTTCGAGGAGGGAGCAGTTGTCTGACACGCTTCGCCTATTCGATGTCAGCCGGAGACTCGAACTAGCGAGTCTGACGCCTGGCGTAACCGGTCGCACGACGACTTGCCTCTAAGGACGGTATCGGACACTACCGTCAGGGTAGTGGAAACCCCTACTTCTTCGCTAACGCCGCTTCCACCGCCGCGACGAACTCCGCGTTGTCCGGGGCGATCTTGGACTCGAAGCGCGAGATCACCTTGCCGGTACGATCCACCAGGAACTTGGTGAAGTTCCAACGGATGTCCCCGCCGGTGGAAGGATTGGCTTCCTTGTCGGTCAGGAATCTGTAGAGCGGCGCCTGGTCCTCGCCCTTCACCGAGATCTTGGAATACATCGGGAAGGTGACGTCGTAGGTACGTTTGCAGAACGCGGCGATTTCTTCGTTGGTTCCGGGTTCCTGGCCCATGAAGTTGTTGGCCGGGAAACCGAGGACCACGAGGCCCTGGTCCTTGTACTTCGAGTAGAGCTTCTGCAGACCTTCGTACTGCGGGGTGAATCCGCACTGGCTCGCGGTGTTCACGATAAGCAATACCTGACCGCGGTAGGGCTCGAGCGTGGTGGTGACGCCGTCGAGCGTCGTGACGGGAATATCGTAGATGTCTGGCATTCCAGAGTTGAACGGGGGCGAGCGCGGGGCGCTTGGGCGTGACGTCGTCCCCAGATGAACGCCCGAGCAGGCGTCGAAGGATCCACGGCGTGAGGTACTTGCCCGCCCAGTGGACCTCCGCGGCCACAGCGCCAATGGAGCTGCGACGCGTCGCCGGTGGCAGCGGCTCATCCCACGCGTGCTCAAAGCCCGGAATGCCGACCACGTGCGCGAGCCCCGCGGCAATGCGGCGATGGCCCTCGGCGTTGGCGTGCAGGCGGTCCTCGTGCCACAGGCGACGATCCACCGCCACCGGGTGCTGCGCGGCATCAAGCAGTCGCGTCCCAGTCGTGGTGCACAGGCCGCGCACCCCTTCATTGAATGCCGCGAGCCGTGGCGCCACGCGACGCGCCAGTGGGGCGACGTCGCTCAGGTCGGGCATCGTGATGGTCACGACCGT
>CAYPHP010000320.1:0-5378 GCA_964410045.1 uncultured Acidobacteriota bacterium
CAGCTCGCTTGGACGGACCCTGCGCGACCGTTCCGGCAGTGAACTGGACGACTTCATCCAGACGGACGCAGCCATCAACCCCGGCAATTCCGGCGGCCCGCTGTTGAACTCCCGCGGCGAGGTGATCGGCATCAACACCGCCATCATCGGCCAGACCTACCTGGGGATCGGCTTCGCGATTCCGATCAACCGGGCCAAGGAGATCGTCGGCGACTTGTTGCGGGAAGGGCGGGTCGTGCGGCCTTGGCTCGGGGTGCGCCAGTCTTGGCCCCTGACCGCGGAACTGGCGGAAGCCCTGCAACTGCCGGTGGAGGAAGGCCTGCTGGTGCTCGAAGTGGTCGCCAACAGCCCCGCCGACGTGGCTGGCGTGCGCGGTGGCCAGCGGATGGCGATCATCGGAAACTACCAGGTTCCCGTAGGCGGAGATGTGATCGTCGCGTTTGCGGGCGAGCCCGTGCGCGACCTCTCCGATGTCCGCCGGGTCCTCGATCGCCACAAACCCGGTGAGACCATTAAGATGTCCATCTACCGGGGCCGTCAGAAGATGGAGATTTCGGTGCGCCTGGAAGCGGTGCCCGTAAGCCGGTGACGGCGGGCGTCGTGATAAGATAGAAGAATCCCCGATAGGAGAAACCTACACAGATGGCAACTGGAAAGACGGCTAAGACTGCGGATCGCACCAAGGCAAGTGATCAAGAGGTCCCCTGCCCGGATTGCGGCAAGCCCACCCGCGTGGTGAAGCGGATCAAAGACCGCGCCATGGGCATCAGCGGCGGCATCTTTCGAAGCTGCTCGGCCTGCACTTACTCGGTCAAGCTGTAGGCGGGCGTCCTGCCCTAGACGAAATCCACGTCCACGCGTTTCGGCAGCAGACCGCGCTCGAAGCCCAACTGTAACAGGCGCTGAGTCGCCTGCCGTCCGCGGTCTCCCAAGTCGAGGGTGAATTCGTTCACGTACATGCCCACGAACTTGTCGGCCAGCGGCGTGTCCAGATCCCGGGCAAACTGCATGGCGTAAGCCAAGGCTTCCTCACGGTGCTCCAGGGCGTACTCGATACTGCGGCGGATCAGCCGGGCCAATTCGTGTTGCGTGTCGGCGCCAAGATCACGGCGGACCACCACGGCGCCCAGCGGAAGCGGTAGGCCCTCTTTCTGCTGCCACCAGCGGCCCAGGTCCAACACGCGATGCAGACCCATGCGGTCGAAGACGAGTTGCCCTTCATGGATGACCAGTCCCGCGTCGGCGTGGCCTTCCCGCACGGCGTCCAGGATCTTGTCGAACGGCACGACCGTGGTTTCCACCTCAGGCTCGAACAGCTTGAGGGTGAGGAAGGCGCTGGTCAGCGTACCGGGTACGGCGATCTTCTTGTGCTTCAACTCCTCGGGTGCGAACGGCCGGGACGCCACCAACAGCGGACCGTATCCGTCCCCGACGCTGGCGCCGGTGGCCAGCATCCGGTAGCGTTCCTGCACGTACGGGTAAGCGGCGATGGATACGGCCGTCACCTCGTAGGTGCCCTTCTGCGCTTCCCGGTTCAGCGTCTCTATGTCTTGAAGCTTGTGCGACAGCCGCAGGCCGCGTGGCCGGAGCTTTCGCGTCGCCAGGCCGTAGAACATGAAGGCGTCGTCGGAGTCTGGGCTATGCGCGATTACGAACTCGCGTCTCTCAGTCTTCGGACCAGCATGAGTCATCTTAGAGGAATGCCCCTGGGAGTTCATAATCTATCATAGCGGCTCGGGGACGCCAATCCTCCCCGGCGCAGGCATGCGAGACGCAGGATTTTACTTGCCTTTCCCTGCGTTCGGCCATAGGATCGAATTTCCGCAGATTCTTTGTCCCCTTCAATTGCGGCGGAGTCAGGCGCTGCCGCAGAGGGCACTATCTAAAACGTCCGATACGGGCAGGTATATGGGTTCAAGACCCGGAAAAGGCTTTTCCAAGGGCCGCAGGCACGGTCGCAAGGGCACTTACCCTCCGCCGATCCCGCGTTTCCAAACGTCGCTGCCGCAGCACCAGTACATTTCTGGAGCGGAGGCCGGGGAGATGCGCGAAGCGCCCCCGCTTCCCGAATCGGCGCCGGCCTCTGTGCTGGCAGCCGTAGACGACCTCTTCTTTTCCGTCAAGATCAACGACACGGCGCGCCGTCTGGGAGTGAAGGTCCGCTTCGTCAAGAGCGAGACGGAGTTGATGGAGGCGGCGGCCCTGAAGCCGTCGCTGATCATCGTGGACCTGAACTCCAACGCCTTTAAGCCGCTTCAGATCATCTCCAGGATCAAGGCCGACAAAGAGCTGAAGCGGGTTTCCGTGATTGGCTACCTCTCCCACGTCCAGGGTGAGTTGAAGCAGAAGGCCCACGAGATCGGCTGCGACATGGTGCTGGCGCGTTCCGCTTTTTCCCAGAACCTGCCCAACCTGCTGCGCCGCCACGGCAGCAACCGCTAGAGCCGTTTCACTGGCTTCCTGAACAAGGCAAGACTAGATCAGCCACCGAGGCACGGAGAGCACCGAGCCGGAGAACCTCCTAGCGTCCGGCCTTTCGTTGCAGGAAGGGACCTAGCTGTTCTTCCACCTCCGCCAAGCTCATGCCGAAGATGGCGCGCACGGCTGACGCTGCGGATTCCCCTCCGGCCAGACGATCGAGCATACGTCCCAGCGAGGCCAGGCCTTCACGATCGCGCAACATCTCAACCACGGCTAGCGACTGGGCGTAGGCGGTCGGGACCAGCCGCTGGTCCAGCCCCGAGAAGGACTCGTTGAGGGTTGCTAGCGGAAGGAGCGCGGCCTTCTCGTGCAGATCCAGGAGGCGTGCCGCGAAGCGCACGGTCGACCGGCCTTCGCCCAATTGTGCCAGTCCTTCGTTGAGCCATGCCGGACAGCGTCCTCGGGACCGGTAACGGACGAAGGTGTGCACCATTTCGTGAGCCAGCACCGACCGCAACGCCGGGGTCATGGCCTCCAGGCCTTCGAGGGGTACGCGGATCTTGCCATCATTCAAAGCGCCCGTCCAGGAAGGAGCCTGGGTTACGTCGTAGAATGCCTGGCTGGTGTAGAGGATCACCAGGATCGGCTCACGGGGGGAAACTTCCAGTTCGCGTTCCTGCTGCCGGTAAAGCTCTTCCAGCGTCTCCAGGATCTGCTGCCGGAAATCCGTGGAGATCTGGCGACCCTCGAAACGGATCGTGAAGTGCACGCTGCTGGCTTCCTGGAAGCGCTCTTCGGCGGCGGTTTCGCGCTCCGCACGCTCCAGCAGCAACTGGACTTCGGTGCTGGGCGCCAGGGTCTGGGCGCGCTTCCAAGTCTTGATGGCATCTTCGACGCGGTCGGAGGAATACTCGACGAAGCCCAGAAACTTGAGGACTTCAGCGGAATTGGGGGCCAAGGTGCGGGCGCGCAGGAGCACCTCGCGGGCTTGGCGTAGCTCACGTTGCTGAATCAGCACGACCGCTTGACCGAGGAGCAACCTGGGGTCCTGAGGAGCGGCGTCCACGCCCCGTTTGGCCAACTCCAGGGCCGCCGAAAGCCGGCCGTGTTCGATCTCAAACTCCACCGCCGAGAGGAACGACGCCACCAGCAATTCCCGGCCTGCCGGGCTGAATGCCGGCTGCCGGGCCAGATCCTCCAGGTAGCGGCGGTCCACCTGGCCGTTGACGATCACCCGCTCCGGCGCAGCCGGACCGGCCAGCGAGGGGACCTTTACCGCGGGCCGGGTGTTCGAGGCGATCCCGGTCCGGCCATCCGATGCGCTGGCGGCCGGAACGACGCCATCGCGCTCCACGCGATCCACGATCGACCGCGGCAGCGTGACCACCCCTTCGGCCGTTTCATAGATCACGCGCCGTTCTTCCTCGATCACCTTTTCGGCGACGATCCGACGGCCGTTCTTGAGGACAATCGTATCTGCGGCGGTAATTGCAGCCGTCCAGCAGATCAGCGCTGTCAACCAAACAAGGGGTCGGCGAAGCGGCATTTTTCGCTATGCTACCATGAAGTAGTGAAAGCCTTTTTCACCCTGCTGCTGGCCATTTGCCTTGCCGCCCCTGTTTTCGGTCAGGCGCCGGGGCCCTCTGTCGAGGAACTGCTCTCCCGCATCCACAAGAACCGGTTGGATGGCCGCGTCTACCAGGTCCGCGACCTGACCTTGATACGCGAGGACGTTCGCATCTACCTGACAGAGGGAACGCTGGCTTTCCTGGAGCCCCTGACCCTGGAGGGACCTGCAACGGGGACGGGACGCGTGCTCGGGGCGCTCTTCGTAGGAGAAGGGGAGGTTTTGGTCATGCCGCCGAACCTGGTCGAGAAACGCAACCTGGCCCGGTTCACAGGCGCTCCCGTGTTGACCGAGAAGATTTCCAGTATCTTCCTGCGCTTCACCGACGATACCGCGGCGCAGCTCCGCCAGGGCTTGGCGGGCCGAACGCCCTCCGACGCCGGCAGCCAGGAGTTCATCGAGCAATGGGGGCCGGTGGTTCAGAACCTGAATCTGATGTATGACCTTCGCGTCCTGGCCGACCTGCTGGCCGGACCCCGGACGCCTCCGGTCAAGACCGGTTTCTTTGCGGCCCGTCTGTGGGGACAACGGCTGGGGGCCATCGACATCATCGTCGACCAACTCGCAGAGGAGAATGTGGCAGTGAGCCAGGTGAACTGGAAAGACGGCAGGCGCTACCTGGACCTATGGTGTTCCTTCGCATCGTCATCCCGCGCGGCCGGCCCTCCCCGTTCTGATTCGCTTCTTCCCCGGAACTACCGGATCGAAGCGGCCATCGGGTGCCGGCTTCGTCAAGCGCTCGAGCGGTGCGTTGGGATCGAAGTCGGTGACCCAAGCCGCAAGCGTCGTGTTCTCGATGCGTGTCGCCGAACCACGCTCGCCCGGAATGCGATACGTGCTGATGCGGTTGTCGAGTCCCCAGTTCGCCCAGTAGCCGGCGATGATGCCCGGAATCAGACGCTTGTAACTGTTGATCGTCGGTGCCGACATCGCGGCCAACGCCTCGTGATGGTGAATCAGCCCACCGAGACACTGCCGCGTCAGGGCCGAAAACCCGTACTCGCCCTTCGGATCGTCGAACGCATTCGCCTTGCTCTTCAGCGGTGCCAGCGAAAAGTTGATGTGCAGTCCGCTGCCGACCAACGTCGCGCTCGGCCGACCCATGTACGTGATGCAATAACCCTTGCGACTCGCCAGCTCGCGCGTCATGTCCTTGCAGATGAACGCACGGTCGGCCGCGTCGAGCGCGGGGCCGTACTTCATGTTCAGTTCCATCTGGCCGGGATGGAACTCGCCCATCATTCCTTCCAGGTCGAGCTCGCTGACCTCAGCGGCATCGAACAGATCGAACAGCAAGCCGGTGTTGTCGCCGCCGATGCCGACTCCGTAC
>CAYPHP010000321.1:0-634 GCA_964410045.1 uncultured Acidobacteriota bacterium
CGCGTACTTTCGCGGCCTTCTCGATAAAGGAGCCTCCCGCCGCCGGCCTCTGCCCGAGACACCGAGAGCACCGAGCCCAGGGAGTCGGGTTTCTCGGTGTTCTCTGTGCCTCGGTGGCATCGAACTCACGCCGGACGGTAACCAGATCTCTGAAAGCGCGACACTAGGCAAACATGGGCACGACCGCAGTCTCCTTGGATGTGGACATGACGATCATGGATCGCGTCCGCACTTCCACGCGATTCTTCAGCCGTTGCGAGATCACCCGCTCCAGATCGTCGGTGTCCTTGCAGCGGACCTTGAGCATGTAGTCGTCCTCGCCGCTGATGTGGTGGCATTCCATGATCTCCGGCGTGCCCGCGACCGTGCGCAGGAACCGGGCACGGTCCTTCTCGTGCCGCAGGGTGACCGCCACAAATGCGGTCAGCGCGTAGCCCAAGCTCTTGGCATCCAAGCGCGCTTCGTAACCGCGGATAACGCCGCGTTTCTCGAGCTGCCGGACCCGCTCGGCCGCCGAGGGCGCGGAGAAGCCCAAAACCTTGGCCACCTCGCTCCAGGCTGCACGGCCTTGCGTAGCCAGCAGGCGCAGGGCCTTCAAATCAAAGGAAACCATTCCAATATGATAGCTGAAAAA
>CAYPHP010000321.1:644-5363 GCA_964410045.1 uncultured Acidobacteriota bacterium
ATTAGGTGATCCTAAATAGTATCCTACTTTTCAGAGGGCACCCCCTTGACGGATCCCTGCGTCTCGGCATACATTCCTTTCCCAAGGAGGGTTCCATGGGTTTCTCTGGGATTCGAGCAGTGATTCTGATCGTCGTCCTGGTCGGTTCGATGTGGGCCGTGAGCCGTTTCGATCTGCCGGGTTGGATTGTACCTGTCTGCCTGCTGGTCGCCAGCGCGTTGTTGAAGGGGTGGGAGAAGCAGGCCAGCGGCTCAACCTAGGCTTCTCGGCTGCGGCCGGGTCCACGGCTCCTTGCAAAGCACCCGGGGTTGACCTACAATTTGCCTGCGTGCGCGTTCCGGCTTCTTTCCAGCAACTTGCGCGCAACGGAACGCGGCGGCGGCATTCGTCGTACTAATGCAAGACGACGCCAGGTCCGCTTCGGGGAGGTAGGGGCCGTGAGTGACAAGAAGTGGTACAACTACTTTGTTTCGGTGGAACCGGCTGAGGGGAGCGCAGAGGCGGAAACGACGCCGGCAAAGAGCGCAGCGGCCGAGATCGAGGAGTTGGCTCGCAGCACGGCGGCCCCGGCATCCAAGCCGGCGCCAGCGGCGCGGCCCGCCCCGCTACGGACACGTCCACAAACCGTCTCCCAAATGACCGCCTCGCTGGCGGAGCCGAAGTTCGCTGCTCCCGCGGGCGCACCGGCCGCCTTTGATGAAATCTACAACCTGGCCGAGATCCCCGTTCCCGCGCACGGCTACACCATCCTGAAGATCGCCGACATGCTGGAGAGCGAGCACATCCGCGGGCTCACCCCGGTGGTCAAGCGCAGCTCCATTCTGGTGGCCCTGGAAGCCGCCGGAGTGAAAGTGGATGAAGTGATTCAAGACGCGGTGCGGCGCGACCGCGCCCTGGACGGCTACGAACGCGCCCAACAGGCGACCCTGGAGGACCTGGAGAAGAGCAAGGCCTCCGAGAACCGCCAGATCCAGGCCGAACTCGATCGCCTGACGGCCGAGTACCAGGCCCGTATTCAGTCCAACGACGACCAGGTGGCCCGCGAAAAGGAACGGCTCTACGGCTGGCGCCTGAAGAAGCAGCATGAAGAGCAGAAGATCGCCTCGGCGGTCGGCTACTTTGTCACCGAAAACCCAATCACCACCAGCGGGTCCGGCCCAGCAACGCCGGGCGCAACGCCGCCGAGTTCGGCCCGGAAAGGTACGTAACCAGATTCAAAACGGCCGCGAGGCCTGTGGACTAAGGAGTTCATATGTGGAATCGCCTGTCACGCATGGTGCGTTCGTTCATCGGCTTCTTCATCTCCGCCGCCGAGAATCCGGAGATCATCCTGGAGCAGAACATCCGGGATCTGAATGACCAGGTGCCGCGGATGAACGAAAGCATCGCCATGGTCAAGGCCAATGTCACCCTTCTGGAGAAGGAAGAGGCCAAGTACAAGAACGACGTCAACATGCTGACGGCCAAGATCAAGGCGGCGATCCAGTCCGGCCGCGACGACATTGCCGCCAGCTTTGCCACGCAGTTGGAGCAATTGCGCGGCGCCATGGCCCGGACCCAGGGCCAGTTGCAGACCGCCCGCGCCGCCTTCGACAAGGCCATGGCCGTGAAGAAGGCCTTCATGATGGAGAAGGAGCGCAAGACCCAGGAAGCGCTGGGCGCCATCCGCGACTACCGCCGCGCGCAGTGGCAGAAGAAGGTGGCCGACTCCATGGAGCAGTTCGAAGTTGCCGGCATCAGCCAGACCCACGATGAGATGGTCCGCAAGATCGAGGAGATGACCGCGGTCAACGAGGCCCGCATGGAAATGGCCATGGGCAACGTGGACCAGCAGAAGATGAAGATCGAGGAAGAGGCCGAGCACATCCGGGCCGGCGAGTTGGTCAAACAGTTCAAGGTGGAGATGGGCCTGGTGGCCCCGGAAGCTGCCCCCGCCGCTACCGAGAAGACGATTGGCGCCAAAGAGGCTCAAAAGACGTCTTAGCCGGGCCGCCCGCGCCCGCCGAAAAAGGAGTGAGCATGTCCACGAAATCGAATTCCCTGTGTTTTTGGCTGTTGGCAATCTTGCTGGCCGGCTGTCTTCTGCCGGCCGACGCACTCGCGGAGACCAACGTTGTGCGGGTGCGCGTGAACATCTGGGTGGGCTGCGCCGGAGGCCTGGTGGCCAACGGCGGTTTGGATACCAAGCCCGGGTCGATCTTTGCCAACAAGGGGCTGAAGGTATCCTTCAAGATCATCGACGATTGGACCGAGGGGTCCGCGGCGCTGGCCACCAACAACGTCGACGTGATGCTGACCACCGCCGACGTGTGGGCCAAGGACTTTGCCCAGTTCCGCGCCCGCGCCTTCAACGCGCGCGCGTTTTTCCTGGTGGATTGGTCCCGCGGGGCCGACGGCGTGATCGCCCGCCAGGGGTTGGCCGGGTTGAAGGACCTGGTCGGCAAGAAGGTGGCCTTCGCCCCTTACACTCCGTCGCACTTTCTGCTCTGGCACGGTCTGCAGAAAGCCGGACTGACGCCGCAGCAACGCGAGCAGATCTTCTCCGCCGGCATCCACACCAAGGACGGCATCGAGCCGGCCACGTTGTTTGCCCAGGAGAAGGTGGACGCCGCGGTGGCCTGGGACCCGGACATGAGCGACGCGGTGGCCAAGCGCAGAGGCTCGAAGAAGATCTACGACACCCGCACCGCCGACAAGCTGATCGCCGACATCCTGGTGGTCAGCGAGAAGTTCGCCGCCGAGAACCCGCAAACGTTGGCCAAGTTCACGCAAGGTTGGCTGGATGGCGTGGAGTTCCTGAAGACCCAGCCCGGCCGCGCGCACACCTTGATCGGCACGATCAAGGAATTCAATATCCCCGGTGATCTGGCCAAGACCATGCTGGAGGGCGTGAAGCTGGAAGACCGGGCCGGGAACCAGGCGTTCTTTGGCGCCCCGGGCGCAGCCTCCGACTACGCCAACATCTTCAAGCTGTCCCAGCAGATGTATCGCGAGGCCAAGGTCATTACCGCGGAATCGAACCCTGAAGCCAGCGTGGACCGCAAACTGCTGGTGAAGTAGCCGAGCGAGGAGAACCGTCATGGGCTTTCGCATTGAAAAGGGCGGCTGGATCCTGATCTTCCTGATCGGTCTCAGCCTGGTGGTATACAGCTTGCATCGCTATGGAATGGTTGATCTCAACAAGTGGACTGGCGGCCGCATCGCCAAGGTGAACGTCGGCGGCAGCGGCGGCGGTGGCGGCGGCGAACCCGTGGACACCTCCAAGCCCCTGCCCGTCACCGAGGAGAGCGAATCGAACCTGGTGCGCGTCCGCGTCAACATCTGGGTGGGATGCGTGGGCGGACTGGTGGCCAACGGCGGACTGGACACCGCGCCCGGCTCCATCTTCGACAAGAAGGGCCTGAAGGTTTCCTTCAAGATCATCGACGACTGGACCGAAGGCGCCACGGCCCTGGCCACCAACAACGTGGACGTGATGCTGACCACCGCCGACGTGTGGGCCAAAGACTACGCCCAGTTCCAGGAGAAGGGATTCGGCGCGCGTGCCTTCTTCATGGTCGATTGGTCGCGCGGCGCCGATGGCGTGATCGGCAAGCAGGGCGTCAACAGCATTGAAGACCTGGCGGCCAAGACCGTGGCCTTCGCCCCCTACACCCCCTCCCACTTCCTGCTGTGGAACGGGCTGAAAGGATCGGGCCTGAGCACCGAGCAGCGCAACGAGATTTTCGGCAAGGCGGTGCACACCAAGGACGGGATCGAGCCGGCTACGCTGTTTGCCCAGCAGAAAGTAGACGCCGCGGTGGCCTGGGATCCGGACATGAGCGACGCGGTGGCCAAGCGCCCCGGCGCCAAGAAGATCTACGACACCAAGATCGCCAGTAAGCTGATCGCCGACGTGCTTGTGGTGAGCGACCGCTTCTCGTCGCGCTCGCCGCAGACCTTACTGAAGTTTGCCGAAGGCTGGCTGGAGGGCGTGGAGTTTATCCGCCAGCAGCCGTCGCGCGCCCACACTCTGATCGGCACGATCAAGGATTTCAATATTCCCACCGACCTGGCCAAGACCATGTTGGAGGGCGTGCGGCTGGCGGATTACGCCGACAACAAGGCGTTCTTCGGCTCCGGCGCGGACTCCGACTACGCCAACATCGTCACTATGGCCCAGGAGATGTACCGTGAAAGCCGGATGATCAAGCGCGTCGCGGGCGCGGAAGGAAGCGTCGACCGGCGCTACGTGGCGGCGCTCAGTGGCAAGTTCTCCGCCGCCTCCACAGAGCCGCCCATCGAATACAAGGAGCCGCCCAAAGGGGCGACGCCCATCGCCACCCAGCGCCGCTCCATCTATTTCGATCCCAACTCCTCGAAGATGGGTCTGGACTCCCGCGCCGTGGTCGAAGAAATCGGCAACTTCATGCGCGCCTACGAGAATACCGTGGTGGATATCGAGGGCAACACCGATTCCACCGGCGCCCGGCAACATAACATCGAACTATCCAAGGAGCGCGCCGAAACCGTGAAGCGGTATTTGATTGAGAAGTTCGGCTTCCCGGCCATTCGGATGCGCCCAGTGGGCAACGGTCCGGACCGCCCCGTGGACACCAACGGTACTCCGGAGGGGCGTGAAAAGAATCGCCGCACCGACATCAAGGTGTATCCGAATCCGGGGCTGCAGTAAGAGCCGGAAGTTTTCGCGCAAAGGCGCAAAGACGCAAAGGCAAAGAG
>CAYPHP010000322.1:0-5362 GCA_964410045.1 uncultured Acidobacteriota bacterium
CCACGCCGGTGGCTTGACGGAAAATCGCGGGAAGCTCGTCGATGCGGAAGCCGCGCCCCAGGTCTTCCGCAACTATCGGGGCATCGTTCTCGATGGCGAATACGCCGGTATGGTCATGCCCGCGTTCCGCGACGTCCTGAGCGCCGATGACGTAGAAGCCATCCGGCTGTTCGTGCTCTCGCAACGGGCCAAACTGACCAGGCCCAGGTGAGGGAAATTGGAACGCGGCCTGTTCGTTTCCCGCGATCACTTGAGCTAGAATTTGTACTGCGATGGCTTTATCCCTAGGCATTCTGGCCCTCGTCCCGCTGGCTATTCCGTCCGGTTGGTGGGCGGATCGAGTTCAGACGTCCGCGCCGAAATACCGCCTCATCCGTTCGCTGTCAGGCCCTTCGGGGAAAGTGGAGGCGAATCGATACGTGATCGATGAAGTGCGGAGCAAATTCACTGTTCCGCCGGATCGGACGATCGTAATCCTGTTTGAATGGGATGGTCCTGCGGGCCGCCACGAATTGAGCGGGATCTGGAAGAGGCCGGACGGAAGGACGGCGGCGATTTCTCCGATTCAAATGGACACCAGAGAACGCCGGTTCAGCGCCTACTGGACCAACACCCTGGATTCGCGCATGGATGCGGGCATTTGGGAACTGGAGGTGCGGATTGATGGCGAGCCCGCGGGATCGCACCCGTTTGAAGTGAAAGTGAAGGAGCCGGAGGCCCCGGCCGTCGCCGCGATCCCAGCCGTTCCCGCACGGCGGATGCCCAGCATGGACGAGTTGTTTGCACTGCGCAAGTCGCTAGTGTGGGTCCATAAGCTGGATGCGCAAGGCCGTCGCGTTGATTCCTCCACCGGCTTCGTGATTCGGCCCGGCCAAGTGGCTACTGCGTTCCAGTCCATTGACGGCGCATCCAAACTAGCCTTGGAGTTTTCCGATGGCCGCCGGATCGAGAGCAGCGATCTTCTGGCGTGGAACCGGCTGCAGGACTGGGCCGTAATCAAGGCCGACACCGCGGCGGTCGCCGTTCTGCCTGTGGCACGCTCCGAGACGGTTCCGATCGGCGATCGGTTGATCGCTTTCAATGTCGAGGGGCAGGACGTTCGCGTGATCGGCGGTGTGGACGTGACGGCGCGCTACAGTCCCCCACCCTTCGGCGAACGTCTACGGGTGGACCCGACCCCGTCGGCCCATGCGACAGGAGGTCCGCTCTTCAATGGGTTTGGCGATCTGGTCGCGATGATCGGGGGATCGGTGCTGCCGGGACTTCGTCCCGCGCCCGGCGTGCAAACCACGTCTTGGCCTCCGACGCGCTACAAAGTGAACGACGCGGCAATCCCAATTCGGCTGGTTCCCGAATTGGAGGAGACTACCGCCGCTACTCAACTCCAAAGCATCGCCGCCCGGGGCGAGTTCACGGCTCTCCTGGAGACGGATCTGAATCTGACCGACGCCGGGACCACCAAGGAGGTGAGTAAAGACTGGACCAAGATTGTGGAGTATGTTCAGGAATTTCGCCGCTCCGATACGACGATCGCCATATTCTCAATCTGGCAGGAGAGGATGAAGCGCAAAGGACCCCAGGAAGTCTCCGTGAAAGTCTACGACGTCGAGAACCGCGAACGAGTCAACAGCAAGCCCGTGAAACTTAGGATGGCCGCCAATGCCCCAATCCAGATCACCACAGCCTTCGCACCTTCAGTCCTGGCCGCAGGACTCTATCGCGTGGACTTGCTGAACAATGGGACGCCCGTGTGGCGGACCACAATCGTCATCACCGAATAGCCCTACTCCAGCGGGCGCAGCCAGCGTTCCATGATCTCCTTGACCTCCACGCCGGTGGCTTGACGGAAAATCGCGGGAAGCTCGTCGATGCGGAAGCCGCGTTTGTTGGCCGCGCTCCAGGACATCAGGGCGCGGAGCGCGTCGCGCAGACTCTTCTGACCCTTGCTCTGTGCCCGGATGTGATCGTCCATCTCCGCGGCCATCAACGCGCCTCGGGAAAAGACCAGGCGTCCGGTGCGGAAGTCGGATGAGTAACGCGTGGACGCGACGCGCGACAGATCCACCAACGACATGCGCCGCAGGAACGGCGGGGCCTCCATCAGGTTCACGCGAAAGCGCGCCTGCAGCATCCGTTTTCGGTAGGCTGCGCCTTGTTCAGGCTGCATTGCCGCGACCAGCGCCTCCAGCGCGGCGTACTGTCCGAATCCTTCGCTGAGCCAGATGGTGTCGAACAGCGGCGTCAGCTCCCAGGAGAATGGATAATAGCCCTCGCCGTAAGCGCGCTTGGGAATCCAGGCGTGCGCGATGTGATGGGCGAAGTTGTAGCGCGTGCGGGCTTCGTCGGCCACCGCACCGCGTTCCAGATAATAGGTGCTGGAGTCCAGGTGCTCCATGCTGAAGCCGTACTTGTGGCGTTCGGAAACCGGCGCCAGCAGCTCCATGTGCACGGTGTAATGCGAAAACGGGGCCGGACCGAAGTAGGCGATCACGCGGTCATAGGCCTCACCAGCCAGTCGCGTGATCCGCTCGACGTCGGCTTCTCCTTCGGCGTAGACCGCGACGAACAGCGGCGACGGCCCGTCGCGGCGACGGACCTGGAACGCCTGCCCCATCAGGATCTGGGAGTCGGCCAGCGCGTAGAAGTTGGCGGCCGTCAGTTCCTTGCCCGCGGGATTCAGCGTGGAGAGCAACGACCAGTCCGGCGGCACGTGCACCACCAGTCGCACTGGTTCCTGTTCCCATCCTTCGGCGAATCCGAAAACGGAATAGCCCAGCAGTCCGGCGTAACGGGGGCGTACCTTCGACGTGTCGGAAGCGTCGAGGATCTCCTGCTCCATGCGCGCCACGTCCACTTCGTAACGGATGCGCTCGGCGCCGGGAGTGAGTTTCCAGCGCGGCCCCTCCTGGCGCTCGACCTTAGAGGGCTCGCCGTTCGGCGTCCAGCCGCGCAGGTTCTCGACGAAGCGGTCGTAGGGTTGGTCGGCGTAACCCATGGGCACGGCCCGCGGCATGATGAACTGCTCCGCGCCGCGCGGCAGGGTGATCTCCACCTGCACTTTCGGCCCGCCGGTGTAGCGGACCTGGTAGATCACTTCGGCGCGCGCATTCACCACAAAGGCACAAAGGACACAAAGGACTGCTCCTGTGGTTAAATGCATTCGACTATGTTAGACGAACTCATCACCCGATTGGAGCAGAGCCGGGACACCTTCCTGCGCACGCTGGAAGGCGTCACCGAAGAGCAGGCGCGGATCAAGCCGTCCGGCGGCGGATGGTCGATCCTGGATTGCGTGGAGCACGTGGCCGTGGCCGAGTGGGGAATGCTGCGTATGACCCAGAAAGCGCCGGCCGGCGATGCGCCCACCGACTTCGCACGCGATGCCCGCATCCTGAAGAACGGCGCGGATCGCAGCCGCAAGACACAGTCTCCTGACGTGGCCTTGCCCACCGGACGCTACGCTACGCTGGCCGAAGCCGCCGCCAAGTTCCGCGAGAACCGCGAAAAGACCCTGACGTACGTCCGCGAGACTACCGATGACCTGCGCAAGAAACAGATGCAGCACCCTGTTGCCGGTCCGCTGGACGCGTACCAGTGCCTGCTGCTGATGTGCGCGCATCCGCAGCGGCACATCGGACAGATTGCAGAGCTAAAGGCCTAACTTCTCACCCGGCTGGATCCGCGCGCCGTTGACGAAGTCCGCGGCGGACATGCGGCGTTTGCCTTCAAGCTGCACTTCCAACAGCTCGACTGCGCCGTCGCCACAGCCGGCAAACAGGCTACGCCCTTGTACCAGCAGTTCCCCCATTCTGCATTCTGCATTCTGCCTTCTGCATTTCCACACCTGCAACGTCCCTCCCCGAAACCGCGTGTACGCCCCCGGCCAGGGGACCAGCCCGCGGACGCGATTGGCGATGTCGCGCGCGGGCTGGCTCCAGTCGATCAGGCCGTCTTCCTTCTTGAGAATCGGGGCCAGCGTGGCCTGGCTGTGATCCTGCGGGACCGGCGTGATCGTACCGGCCTCCAGGCCGCGCAGCGTTTCCACCATCAGCGGTGCGCCGATCTCGGCCAGCTTGCGCCCGAGCGTCACGGCGTCGTCGTCCGGCTCGATGAGAATCTCGCGGCGCAGCAGCATGTCGCCGGTATCGAGTCCGGCATCGATCTTCATGGTGGTTACGCCGGTGACGGTTTCCCCGCGCACGATGGCCCAGTTCACCGGCGCGGCGCCGCGGTACTTCGGCAGCAGCGACGCGTGCAGGTTGATGCAGCCGTGACGCGGCAGGTCAATGATGTGTTGGGGAATGATCTTGCCGTAGCCCACGATCACGATGGCGTCAGGCTGAAGCGATTTCAGCAGTTCGAAGACTTCCGACGGGCGGATCTTCGCCGGCTGATGGATGGCCAGGCCCAGATCCAGCGCGGCCCGCTTTACGGGAGGCGCGGTCAGTTGCTGGCTTCGACCAACTGGCTTGTCCGGCTGGGTGAAGACGCCGGCAATCTCATAGCCCGATGCGTGTAACAGTCGCAGTGTGGGAACCGCGAACTCCGGAGTCCCCATGAAGACCAGCTTCATGCCTTAAGGCCATTCCCCGGCCTTGATCATCCTCTTAATGCGGCGCTTGATCAAGTCGCGGCGCAGGACGCTCAGGTGGGTGATGAACAGCCGGCCGTTCAAGTGATCGGTCTCGTGGCAAAAGGCCCGCGCCAGCAGTTCTTCTCCGGTTTTCTCGAACCACTCCCCGTGCAGGTCCTGGGCCCGCACGGTGACCGTCTTCGGCCGCGACAGCGGAGCGCGGAATCCGGGCAGGCTCAGGCAGCCTTCCTCCATCGAGGCTTTCCCCGCGGTGTGGATCACCTCCGGATTGCAGAGCACCAGCTTTCCCTGGGGATCTTCCCCGAAGGAAACGTCGATCACCACCAAGCGTTTGCCAATGCCGATTTGCGGCGCAGCCAGGCCCACGCCGTGCGCCGCATACATGGTTTCAAACATGTCTTCGACCAGCTTGGCCAGGTCGCCGTCAAACACGGTGACCGGCTCAGAGGGCCGTTCCAAAACCTTCTCTGGGTACTTGACGACTTTGTAGATCATGATCCCCGTCAGGCGGAAGGAAGATTTTAGCACTGCCATCAGCGGATCTTTGCAACTTTCCCACGGGCGGCTTACTCTTATCCCTATGGAAAAGCCCTATTACACGCCTGAAGATCTGGGCCGGTTCGCAACGATGGGCCGGAACGCCCCGGAGCTGTGGAGCAAGTTCAACGAGTGGTACGGCGCGGTGTTCGCCGAGGGCGCCCTCAGCGAACGCGAGAAAGCGCTGATCGCTTTGGCGGTGGCCCACGCGGTACAATGCCCGTACTGCAT